>NZ_VFIY01000010.1 GCF_006385175.1 Emcibacter nanhaiensis | reverse complement strand
GTTCCCGCTGCTCCCATGGCGGGGACCATCTTTCTTTCATCTCACACTTGAGGAATGATCATGTCAGACAGAGAAAGTCTTCATTTTATCAACGGGGAATATACCGCCGGATCGTCCGGGCTCACCTTTGAAAACCGCTGTCCGGTCGACGGCAGCCTGATCGGCCTGGTGCATGAGGGCAAGCGCGAAGAGGTTGACGCCGCGGTCAGCGCGGCGCGGGCGGCGCTCAAGGGGCCGTGGGGCCGCATGAGTGTGGAGGAGCGGGTCAGGATGCTGTACCGGGTCGCCGACGGCATCACCGCCCGGTTTGACGAATTCCTCGAGGCCGAATGCCTCGACACCGGCAAGCCGAAGAGCCTGGCCAGCCATATCGACATTCCGCGCGGCGCCGCCAACTTCAAGGTCTTTGCCGACGTGATCAGGAATGTGCCGACCGAAGGCTTTTTCCTCGAGACGCCGGACGGGGCCGGGGCGCAGAATTACGGCGTGCGCACGCCCAAGGGGGTGATCGGGGTGATCTCGCCGTGGAACCTGCCGCTGCTGCTGATGACCTGGAAGGTGGGCCCGGCCTTGGCCTGCGGCAATACCGTGGTGGTCAAGCCGTCCGAGGAGACGCCGCTGACCACGACCCTGCTCGGCGAAGTGATGAATGACGCCGGCGTGCCCAGGGGCGTGTTCAATGTGGTGCACGGCTTCGGGCCGGACAGCGCCGGGGCGTTCCTGACTGAACATCCGGGCGTCGACGCCATCACCTTTACCGGCGAGACCCGCACCGGCACCGCGATCATGAAGGCGGCGGCCGAAGGGGTGCGCGATGTCTCCTTCGAACTCGGCGGCAAGAACCCGGCCATTGTCTTTGCCGACTGTGATATGGACAAGGCCATCGAGGGCACCATGCGTTCGGTGTTCGCCAACTGCGGCCAGGTCTGCCTCGGCACCGAGCGGGTATTTGTCGAGCGGCCGGTCTTTGATGAATTTGTCGCCCGCCTCAAGGCGGGGGCCGAGGGCCTGAAGCTGGGCCGTCCCGAAGACGAAACCGTCAACATGGGACCGCTGATCAGCAAGGAGCATCAGCAGAAGGTGCTGGGCTATTACAAGCTGGCCAAAGACCTGGGCGCGACCGTGGTCATTGGCGGCGGCGTGCCGGACATGCCGGACGACCTGAAGGACGGCGCCTGGGTCGAGCCGACCATCTGGACCGGGCTTGGCGACGACAGTGCGGTCATGAGGGAAGAAATCTTCGGCCCCTGTTGCCATATCACGCCGTTCGATGAGGAAGAGGAAGTGATCGCGCGGGCCAATGACACGGTTTACGGTTTGGCGTCGGCAGTGTGGACCGAGAATATGTCCCGCGGTCACCGGGTCGCGGCACAGATCGACTGCGGCATCTGCTGGGTCAACAGCTGGTTCCTGCGCGACCTGCGCACCGCTTTCGGCGGCACCAAGCAGTCCGGCATCGGCCGCGAGGGCGGGGTGCACAGCCTGGAATTCTATACCGAACTGAGAAACGTCTGCGTCAAGTTGTAGGGAGACCCATTGAGATGAGCAAAGACCTGAACGAAATAGCTAAAATCGTTGATGACGCCGCGCGTACCGCGACGGCGATTCCGCAGCTGTCGGAAACCGGTCACGACCTGACCCTGGAAGAAGCCTATCAGGTGCAGGCGCTCTCGCTCGCCCGGCGCTACGCCCGCGGCGAGCATCAGGTCGGGGTCAAGATGGGCTTCACCAGTGAAGCCAAGATGAAGCAGATGGGGCTCAAGGAAATGATCTGGGGCCGGCTCACCAATGTGATGCTGGTGGACAACGGCGGCGAGATCGACCTCAAACATTATGTTCATCCCCGGGTCGAGCCGGAAATCTGCTTCCGCCTCAGGGCGCCGCTGGCCGGCGAGGTGAGCCCCGAGGAAGCGCTGGCCGCCGTGGACGCCGTGGCGCCGGCGCTGGAGATCATCGACAGCCGCTACGAGAATTTCAAATTCAATCTGCCGGATGTGGTGGCGGACAACACCTCCACCTCCAGCTATGTGGTCGGCGACTGGTATCCGGCCGACACCGACATTGCCGATCTCGCCATGGCGATCAGCTTTGACGGCGAAGAGGTGCAGTCCGGCTCCACCTCTGCCATTCTCGGCGATCCGCTGCGGGCCCTCATCGGGGCGGCGCGGCTGGTGGGCAAAGACGGCGGCCGGCTCGAGGCGGGCTGGCATGTGATGGCCGGCGGCGCCACTGCGGCAGAGGCCCTCACTCCCGGGATCAGCGTCCGGCTCGACACCGAAAATATGACACCGGTCACCTTCAATGTGAAATAGGCAGGGGGGCAGGGGCAGCAATATTTTCATTGTGTCCGGCCGGTGATCAGTTAATCATAGAACTGATCAGGAGGAGACATCGACATGAGTTATATCTTTGAGCCCCCCGCCATTCCCAGTGTGGCGATCGCTGGCAGCGACGCCCGCTTCCCGGTCCGTCGCATATTCTGTGTCGGCCGCAACTATGAAGCCCATGCCCTTGAAATGGGACTTCAGCCGACCCGGGGCGAGCCGATGTTTTTCACCAAGCCGGCCGATGCAGTGGTGGAAAGCGGCAGTACCATTCCCTATCCGCCGGAGACGGAAAATTTCCATTATGAGGGGGAACTGGTGGTGGCTATCGGCGCCGACGGCTTCCGGGTTCCGGAAGAGCAGGTTCCGGAAATGATTTTCGGCTACGGTATCGGCATCGACCTGACCCGTCGGGACCTGCAGGCCAAGGCCCGTGATGCGGGCCGCCCCTGGGACTGGGCCAAGGGGTTTGACAATTCCGCGCCCTGTTCCGCCCTGACGCCGATCAAAAAGACCGGTGAGCTGACCAGTGGTGAAATCCGGCTGAGCGTCAATGGGGAGGTTCGGCAGGACGCGGATATTTCCCAGATGATCTGGACTGTGCGGGAAATTGTCTCCCTCATTTCCAATTCCATGCACCTGAAGAAAGGGGACCTGATCTATACCGGCACGCCGGCCGGGGTCGGCGCCGTCGGGCCGGGTGACCGTCTGGTCGCAAGTATTGAAGGATTGCCGGAGCTTACCCTCACCATCGGTGAGCCGGAATAGGAATTCGGCAAAATAGCGCAGCAAAGCGGATGTTGGGTTCACTATCGGGATAGTGCGTTGGAACCGGTCTGATACAGTGGAATGGTCACGCTGAAATGGTTTATTTAGCCAGGCCAATCCCTTGGTATTTCAGATGACATGTGTATCCTGGAAAATGAGGACGTTGGTCTTGGCCGGCGTCCTCATTATTTTAGTCGCGGGCGCTGGTTGACTGCTTGGTGACCCATCGCCCGTAAAGGGATTCCCGCAGTTTTACCGCCGCATCAGTGAGGATTTTCCGGATCCGGTCTTTTTCTGCCTCATAGGTTTCGACATTCCGGCAGGAGGCGGACAGGGCTGCGATTGCTTCCCCCTCCAGATTCCGGAGTGGGACGGCAAGGCAATAGAGGCCCGGTTCTATCTCGCTGTTATCGGTTGCAAATCCCTGCTCCCGGGTAAGGACGAGAACCTGGCGCAGCTTTTCCGGGTCGGTGATAGTGGTGTCGGTCAGGGCCGGAAACGGGCCGGTGGAGAGATAGGCGTCCAGATCCTGCTGGGGTAGTTCGGCGAGCAATATTTTACCGATCCCCGAGCAATAGGCTTCAAGCTGCTCGTTTTCCCGGGTGAAGACTTTTTGTCCCTCGGGTTCCGATTTCACCAGATAGGTCACCATTTCATTCTCGTATACCCCGATGTGGGAGATCATCTTGAGCTTGCGGCTGACCTCGGCCAGAATCGGTCGCGCCGCAGACGCCAGAAGACGGTGCAGCAGCCCCTGGTCCACCAGGGCGATCAGCTCCGTCCCCGGCCCCAGGGAACCCTGAGGGCTTCGCCGGACCAGCCCCTGCTTTTCCAGGACCGCCAGATGACGATAGACCGTTGCGGGCGGCAGGGAAATGGCTTCGGCTATTTCCTTGGCATTTTGCGGTCTTCTGCTGTCAATCGCCAGTTTCAAAATGGTGATGGCCTTGTCCAGGGTCTTGGTGCCTGACATCAATGGTCTCCAGAAATTTTTCTCACATTATGGGAATAATGCTGCCGGCGCAAGTTGCTTAAAAATAATGCCTGCGTAAGATATGGGAGATTGCGATGAGGGAAAGAAGACAATGACCACAGAAAATATAGAGCGTGCCGCCGAGAATATTCTCAAAGCCTATGAAACCAGGCAGTACTGCGCCCCGGTGCGGGAGCTGATCGGTGAAACCATCGAAGCCGGCTATGCCGTGCAGTCCATCCTGACAAAGCAGTGGCTTAAGGAAGGGCGTCGTCTGTGCGGCCGGAAAATCGGCCTCACCTCCGAGGCCGTTCAAAAGCAGCTTGGTGTCGATCAGCCTGACTTTGGCGTTCTGATGGCCGACATGGAATATGCCGACGGCGCTGAAGTCCCCTTTTCCAAAATGCATCAGCCCAAGGCGGAGGCCGAACTGGCCCTGATCCTCAAGGCCGACCTGGATCATGAGGACGTGACCTACGAAGAACTGGTCGAGGCGATTGACTACATCATGCCGTCTGTTGAGATCGTCGGCAGCCGGATCAAAGACTGGGATATCCGCCTCGCCGATACGGTTGCCGATAATGCCTCCAGCGGTCTTTATGTGCTCGGCAGCCCGGTGCGCGACTGGAAAGACATCGATCTTGCGGCGGCCGGCATGATCCTCAAGCGCAACGGCGAAATTGTCTCAGAAGGCAAGGGGGAGGCCTGCCTCGGACATCCGTTTAATGCCGCTCTGTGGCTTGCACAAACCTGCGCTCGTTTCGGCAACGGCCTGAAAGCCGGTGATGTGGTACTGACCGGGGCCTTGGGCCCGATGGTGCCCATCGCGCCGGGTGACGCCTTCGAAGCCTCAATCGAAAATGTCGGCTCAGTGAATTTCACGGTCAGTCAGGACCGGTAACAAGGAATAAAGTTATGTCTCAAGCAGCGAAAACCAAAGTAGCAATCATCGGCTCCGGCAATATCGGTACCGACCTGATGATCAAAATCATGCGTACCAGCGATGTCCTGGAAATGGGCGCCATGGTCGGGGTGGATCCGGCTTCCGACGGTCTTGCCCGGGCGGAACGTCTTGGCGTGCCGATCACCGCAGAGGGAATCGAAGGCCTGGTGAAAATGCCAGAGTGGCAGGACATCCAGATCGTGTTTGACGCCACCTCCGCTTATGCCCACAAGCACCATGACGAGGTGTGCCGGGCGGCCGGTAAGGTTCTGGTTGACCTGACGCCGGCGGCGATCGGCCCCTATACGGTGCCGGTGGTGAATATGGAAAAAAATCTGTCCGAACCGAATGTGAATATGGTGACCTGTGGCGGTCAGGCGACTATCCCCATTGTCGCCGCCGTCAGCCGGGTGGCAAAAGTACATTACGCCGAGATCGTGGCCAGTATCTCGTCCCGTTCGGCGGGGCCCGGCACCCGGGCCAATATTGACGAGTTTACCGAGACCACCAGCCGCGCTATCGAAAAGGTCGGCGGCGCCGGTCGCGGCAAGGCCATCATCATCCTAAATCCGGCGGAACCGCCGCTGCTGATGCGCGATACGGTGTTTACCCTGTCGGAAATGGCCGACGAAGCGGAAGTCGAGGCCTCCATCGAACAGATGGTCAAGGACGTGCAAAGCTATGTGCCCGGCTACCGGCTGAAACAAAAGGTGCAGTTCGAGCGTTTCGGCTCCAACAATCCGCTCAAAATTCCCGGCTACGGCGAGTTTGAGGGTCTGAAAACCTCTGTCTTTCTGGAAGTGGAAGGGGCGGCGCACTACCTGCCGGCCTATGCGGGCAACCTCGACATCATGACGTCGGCAGCGCTGGGCACCGCAGAGAAAATTGCCCGGCTCAAATTCAACAAGGCGGCCTGAGGAGAAGGACCATGACAGACCAGAAACTCTATATCCAGGATGTGACCCTGCGCGACGGCATGCACGCCATCCGCCATATGTACAGTATCGACCATGTGCGCGATATCGCCAGGGCCCTGGAAGAGGCTGGCGTTGACGCCATCGAAGTGGCGCATGGCGACGGGCTGACCGGTTCCAGCTTCAACTATGGCTTTGGCGCCCATACTGACTGGGAATGGATCGAGGCCGTGGCCGACGTGCTGGACAAGGCGGTGCTGACCACTCTGTTGCTGCCGGGTATCGGCACCAAGGAAGACCTGAAGCGGGCTTATGATCTTGGCGTGCGGTCCGTACGTATCGCCACCCATTGTACCGAGGCCGACGTGTCTAAGCAGCATATCGGCGTCGCCCGGGAGATGGGTATGGACACCATCGGCTTTCTGATGATGAGCCATATGATTGAGCCCGCGCATCTGGCCGAGCAGGCCAAGCTGATGGAAAGCTATGGCGCCACCACCGTTTATGTGGTGGATAGCGGCGGCGCCCAGAATATGGATGACGTGGCCGCCCGCCTGAAAGCTTTCGATGATGTGCTGGAGCCGGAAACCCAGCGCGGCATTCATGCCCACCACAATCTCAGCCTTGGCGTGGCCAACTCCATTGTGGCGGTGCAGAACGGCGCCATCCGTGTTGATGCGTCGCTGGCCGGTATGGGGGCCGGGGCCGGCAATGCGCCGCTCGAGGTCTTTATCGCCGCGGCCGATCGCATGGGCTGGAACCACGGCTGTGATGTGTTCAAGCTAATGGATGCGGCGGAGAACCTGGTGCGGCCGTTGCAGGATCGTCCGGTGCGGGTGGATCGCGAAACCCTGTCGCTGGGCTATGCCGGGGTATACAGTTCCTTCCTGCGTCATGCCGAGACGGCGGCGGAAAACTACGGCCTCGATGTGCGCGAGATCCTGGTGGAACTGGGACGCCGGAAAATGGTCGGCGGCCAGGAGGATATGATCGTCGATGTGGCGCTTGATATTCTCAAGCAAAAGGAAAGTGCCGCCTGAGGCGGTTCCGAGTCTGTTTGCCAAGGCGATTTGTCGTCCTGGAATCACCAAATCGGAAAGCAGTGTGAGCCCTGTCCCCGGCGTGCCGGAGACGGGGCTCATTTTTTTTGCAGCAGGAGGGGAACCGGAGAAAATCCTCGGGAAGTCCAGTATTTGCGGGACGTATTCACAGGAAAGTCTCGCTCAAATGTCTATCCTGAAATTGTCTATATGATCCGAAAATTGAAGTTTCGGACAGAAAGTGTGTTGATTTCATATGTCTAGACTGCTAGAATGTTAGTTAAGTTACAACATCCAAGCTTTACTGGAGACCAATACATGTTCGACGAACCCTTATCCGATATTTTTCCGCCCGAAGGGCATGGTGCGCCCAATGACCGCAGTCCCCAGAAAGAGGGCGATACTGGGTTGCCGGCGGGAACCGAAGTCTTTTCCGCAGATGATCATGTGTCGGTCGGTGAGGATATCTTTTTCGAGAATCTGCCTGAAAGCCTGAAACCCCGCGCACCGCGCCTGTGGCGGGACGAACAGGGCGTTTTCCAGATCGGAATGGTAATGGGCCAGTCGGTCCTGCCGGAAGCCTTTGTTGAAGTTGTGAGCCATTTTGAGAAGCGGCCCGGCTGTGATGCCGCCAATGTGGAGGCCCGCCTGGAAGATATGTCGGCCGAGGGCGTCTCCAAGGCACTGGTTTTCCCCAACGAGGTCCTTGGCCTCCTGGCCTGGCCGGATCATGAGATCAAAGGGGAATGTTTCCGGATCTACAACGACTATATCGCCGCCTGGAAGGACCAGGCGCCGGACCGGCTGTATCCGGTCGGCCTGATCAACTGGTGGGACGCGAAGGAAACCCGCAAAGACCTGGAACAGCTCAAGTCGCTGGGGCTGAAAACCTTCCTGATGCCGCTTAATGCCATGACCAGCCCTGATGGCGAAAAAATTGACTATGCCAGCCTGAAAATGCAACCGGTCTGGGAAGAGATTGAGGATTCCGGCATTCCCGTGTCCCACCATATCGGCGAAGGTGATTTCGGCCATGACGAGAATAACCGGGTGGCTATGGGCCTGTTGCAGCTGGTGAATAGCTTCCGCGAGATGTTCGGCAAATATACCTTCGGCGGCATTCTCGACCGGCATCCGAACCTGCAGGTTGGCTGGTTTGAAGGCGGGATCAACTGGGTGGTTTCCACCCTGCAGGACGCCAAATATATCGATGCCAGCATCAAGCATACCTACAACTGGAAAATGCAGCATGATCCGGAATATTACTGGAACAAGCATATGTGTGCGTCCTTCATGGTTGATCCGCTCGGTCTTGAGCTGATCGACCGGATCGGTGTGGAACGGGCGATGTGGTCAACAGATTACCCGCACAATGAGAGCACTCTGGGGTACACCAGAACCTCCCTGAAAAGTGTCGTGGATGCGGTCGGCGTTGAAAACGCGCGCAAAATCTGCGCCGAAAATATCGTCAAATACCTGAAAATCTGACGCCCCATTCCGGAGAGTGAAATAATCGCGGACAGGGTGCCTTGCTTAATGTGTCCTGTCCGGGTTCTGGGAGCACCTGAGGAGAAATAACTTGCGTAAAAATAGATTAAAGCTCGGCCTGTTCATTCCGCCGTTCCATCCACTCTACGAAAATCCGACCCTGTGTATTGAGCGGGATCTGCAAATCACCCAGTTCGCTGACGAGATCGGCATGTCGGAAATCTGGTTCGGCGAGCATCATTCCGGCGGCTACGAGATCATCATGTCTCCGGAGCTGATGGTTGCTGCGGCGGCGGAACGGACCAAGAGTATCAAGCTCGGCACCGGCGTGATCACGCTGCCGTACCATAATCCGCTGATGACGGCCAACCGCCTGTGCCAGCTCGACCACCAGACCCGCGGTCGCCTGCTGTTTGGTGGCGGCCCCGGCCTGCTGACTGCCGATGCCCATATGCTGGGCCTGGATGCGCGGGAATCCCGTGACAAGCTGGACGAGGGGATCAGTGTGATTTCCCGCCTTCTCGCCGGCGAATGGGTGACCGAGAAAACCAGCTGGTACGACCTGAACGATGCCCATTGTCATCTGCTTCCCTATAACGGTCCCGGCTCGCTCCCCATTGGTGTGGCCAGTGCCTTCTCTCCGAGCGGCGGTACCCTGGCGGCAAAATATGATACGGCGATGCTGTGCCTGGCGGCGACCAGCCCGGATGGCTATGACGCCCTGGCCGGCAACTGGAAGATCGCCTGTGATACCGCTGAAAAATATGGCCGTACCATGAATCCGGCAGTGCTGCGCTGTGCCACGGACATGCATATTGCCGAGACCCGGGATGAAGCCATGGACCAGGCCCGTAAAGGCTTTGAGGTTACCCAGCGCTATTTCGCCAACCAGACCGCCCATGTGGCCAACGAAGGAATGGATGTGACCCTGGAGGACCTGATCGAGCGTGGCGAAGCCGTGGTCGGGACCCCGGATGATGCGGTCGCCCAGATTCGTCGCCTGGAAGAAAAAGTTCCGGACTTCGGCACTCTGCTGCTGCTGGACAAGAACTGGGCAACCTTCGAGAACAAGAAACGCTCGCTGGAAATGATGATGCGCTACGTACTGCCCGAGATCAACGGCGACAACGTCAGCCGCCAGAAATCCTTCGACTGGCAGGGTGAGCACGCGGAAGAATATTTCAAAACCTTCCAGCAGGCCGCTCAACGCGCCTTCGAGAAGCATGCGGCCCAGACGGAGGCAGATAAATAACCAACTCAAAAATTGAGTGCCACCTCAGACCGGATACCCTGTCCCTGCGGCGGGGTATCCGTTCCCGTCAATAGGGTCAGCCGGTCTTTCGGCAAGTGCGGCAAAATAAAAGGAACAGGGATGCAAATCATCGTGTCAGACAGTGGCGTTATTCTTGAAGAGGCAGATCGCTTCGACGGTTTCAAGATCGTGTCCGGACTGGAGATCGAAGAGGTAGAAGGAAAACTGGCCGGGTCGGTTGGATACGCTGACGGTCAGGATAATTTCTTTATCAGGCGGGAATGGATTGTCTCCCAGGCGCCGGCAGCGGGTCAGGCCGGCTGGCAGCAAAATTTCGAAAAAATGATAAACTACGCCGCCAGCCACGGATGGGTCGATTCAGAGACCGGCGCCATTCGTGCCCATGTCGAGCGGCCGGAAGCGTAGGGCCAGGCCATGCGATTCCCAATAGATCAGGAAAGATAAGGAGCAGGGTTATGAGTAAAGCGGAGACGAGAACCGCCGAAGAAATGATGACCTATGAAAAGGATGTCGAGAACAAGATTGCCTATATCACTCTCCGTCGCCCCGACAAGATGAATGCGCCGGATACGGATATGCGGATGCGCTATGCGGAGCTCCTGCACCAGGCCAATGTGGATGATGAGGTCAAGGTTCTGGTGCTGCGCGGCGAGGGGGATGATTTCGGCACCGGCGCCGACCTGCCGGAGCAGCAGCAACGCATGTACAGCGGTGATATCCTTTATGAATTTGGTTTCGAGGAAGGGGCCGACGTCAAATATCCGGCAATGGACAGCTTCCGGTTCGCCCAGAATATCTGCACCCATTATGCCTCGGTCCGTGGCGGCTGCCGCAGCCTGCAGGAATTCAAGAAAATCAGCATTGTCGAGGTCAAGGGCTATTGCTACGGCTGGCATTTCTACCAGGCCGGAGATGCGGATATCGTTATTGCCTCCGACGATGCCCTGTTTGGCCACGCCGCCTTCCGCTACATGGGCTTTGCCCCGCGTATGTGGACCTGGATCGAAACCATTGGCTTGCGCAAATTCCAGGAGATGCTGTTCACCGGCCGTCCCTTTACTGCCGACGAAATGGAAAAATGCGACTTCGTTAACAAGGTGGTGCCGCGGGATCAGCTGGAAGACGAGGTGCAGAAATACGCCCTGGCCTGCGCCAACAACGGCACCACCGACCGGATCGTCATGCAGAAAACTTTCATGGAAATGTATAAGCAGCAGCGCGGCGAATATTTCGGCAGCATCCTGAGTGGCCTGTTCGAGGGGCTCGCCGCCAGCGGCGTCGAAAAGGTTGAGGAAGGTGAATTCGGTCTCACCCCTGAGGTGATGAAAAAAGGTCTGGCCAAAGCGGTCAAGGAAGCCGAAGAGAAATTCCCGCCGGAATGGCGGCTTAGCCGTTCGGGTCGTGAGAAGAAATGAGTTTAGCAGAGATTACAATAGATACAGGGAGCCGTGAATGACTGCCTTGAACACTTATCGAGTTCTCGAGCTTGCGGAAAATGTAAGTGGAGAATATTGCGGAAAACTTCTTGCCGATTTTGGCGCCGATGTCATCAAGATCGAGCGGCCCGGCAGCGGCAGCCCGACACGGAACATGGGCCCCTTTGCCGGCGGCGAAGCAGGCACAGAGAAAAGCGGCCTGTTTGCCTATCTGAACACCAACAAGAAATCCGTAGCCCTTGACCTGTCCCGTGAGGAAGGGATGCTGGCGCTGGGCAAGTTGCTGGATCATGTGGATGTGGTGATTGATGACCACCGGAGCGGCTGGCTTGGGGACGTCGGCCTGGATCCGGTCTCGTTTCAGGATAAACGGCCCGGGGTGGTGCTCTGTTCGATCACCGCTTTCGGCCAGAACCCGCCGGAGGACCGGCAAAACGCAGAGGACCTGACCGTCTTCCACAGCAGCGGCTGGGGCTACCATACTCCGGGCGGGGGTTACGATCAGCGGCCGCCGCTCAAGGGTCCGGGCCGCTTTCTGGTCAGTTATGAAGCGGGCATGGAAGCCGCTATGTATGTGGCGTCTGCTCTTTATGAGCGCGAAGAGTCGAAAAAAGGCCAGTTCATCGATGTCTCCATGCATGAAGTGATGGCTTCGCGCGCCGACTATGTGCTGGCCCAGTTTGTTGCCGGGGAGATGGACGTCAGCGCCAGCCGCAACGCCTTTGACCTGTTCGGCCCGGCGGGGATTTTCCCCTGCAGGGACGGCTTCATCTATGTGTTCATGGCGACGCCACAGCACTGGGAAGGTTATAAACAGCTTGTCGGCCATCCGGACTGGGCCAAGGATCTTCCGTCTGACTGGCTGATGAAGGGGCTGACGCCGGAACGGATCGCGAACTGCCGGCGCGACCTGTGTGAGTGGCTCAAGAGCAAAAGCAAGGATGAGGCGGCGGCCGAGGCGCAGGCACTCGGCATTACCCTGGTGCCGGTCAATACGCCCAAGGATCTGCTGGCGTCGCCGCAATATCAGCACCGCGAGTATTTTACCGAAGTCAACCATCCGGTCCAGGGCACTGCGCTCTACCCGACGGTGCCCTATCGGATGAGCGAAACTCCGGCGCAGATCACGTCGCCGGCCCCGCTCCTGGGGCAACATAGCGACGAGCCCATGGCGTCTGTCAGTGGAGGAGAGAAATAATGGCCAATGTGAACAGCAAAAGAGGCGGCCCGCTTCAAGGCGTCCGCGTGGTCGAGTTATCAAAAGTCTGGGCCGGGCCGGAAACCGGCAAGCATTTCGCCTTTCTTGGCGCCGAAGTCATCAAGATTGAAAGCCAGGGCGCCATTGACCTCACCCGTTATGACAGCCTGACCGGGGACATCAACAAGGCCCGCGGCTTCCAGTCCGTCAATCCGCAGAAGCTGAGCGCCCAGATCAACATGAAAAGCGAGAAGGGCATCCAGCTGATCCTCGATCTCCTGAAAGAGACCGACATCCTGGTGGAGAACCTGCGCCCGGGCGCCATGGACCGGCTTGGCCTCGGCTACGACGTGGCCCGGAAAATCAATCCGGGTCTGGTCTATATTTCCATGGGCATGTATGGTAATGACGGCCCGCTCGCCTACCAGACCGGCTATGCGCCCTGTTTTAACGCGGTCGGCGGTCTCAGTGCCCTGGTGGGCTATGAAGGCCAGGCGCCGACCGGGATTAATGTGCGCTATGCGGATTCCACCTATGGCACCGCCGCGGCCTATGCCGGCCTCGTGGCCCTTCTGCACAGCCGCCGGACCGGGGTCGGTCAGTTTGTGGATGTGTCCGCCTGTGAAACCATGACCGGCATGATTGCCGATACCGTTATGGAGTATACCATGAACGGGGTGGAACATGCCTGCGACGGCAACCGTCATGCCGAGATGGCCCCCCATGGCGTCTATCCCTGCCAGGGCGAAGACTGGATCAGCATTGCCGTCTCCTCCGATGAGGCCTGGTCCGCGCTGGCCGACGTCATGGGACTTGCCGGGGATGACCGTTTCGCAAGCCTGGCGAGCCGCACAGCCAATATCGAGGAACTCGACCGGCTGGTTGGGGAGTGGACTAAGTCCCAGGATGTCGGGGAACTGGTCGCAGCACTTCAGAACAAGGGGATTGCCGCCGGCAAAAGCCAGAACACCCTCGACCTGATCTCCGACCAGACCTTCTGGCAGCGCGGCTTCTATCCCGACGTTACCGAGTTTGACGGCGAGACCAAAACCATTGTCGGCCCCGGGGCGAAAATGACCCGGGGGGCGGCGATCACAGACGGTGCGCCAAAGCTGGGGGATCATACCGACTATGTGCTGGGGGAAATCCTCGGTCTTTCTGAAGAGGAGCAGAAAAAGCTCAACGATGAGGGGATTATGAGCTAGTAAGCAAGGGAAACCTGCCTGCTGCAGCCGGGTTCAAATTGTAAAAGCCGGGGCCTTAGCCCCGGCTTGTTCTTTATCTGCGCTGTGCAATCGGGAAGGTGAGAATTATTACTGCTCTTCCGGGATCCTGATAATGATGCCGTCGAGGTCGTCATTCATGGTGATCTGGCAGCCGAGACGGCTGTTTGGCCGGTGATCCATGACGAATTCCAGCATGTCCTGTTCGACGGGGTCCGCTTCGCCGGCCTTTCCCATCCAGGCTTCGTCCACATAGCAGTGACATGTGGCACAGCTGCAGGTCCCGCCGCATTCACCGTCAATACCCTCGATGCTGTTGTCAACGGCGGCCTGCATGATGCTGGTGCCGTTATCGACCTCAACGTCCTGTTCATCCCCGTCGGGGCTGATAAACTTGATTACTGGCATAACTTGCTTCCTGTGAGTTTAAAAATGTCAGAAGCTCCGGCGCTGGTTTCCGCCAATGCTTCTGACAATGCAGGGCTGGTCGGTAGATCAGGCGTTTTCCGCCAGATATTCCTCGACGAAATGCAGCCGGTCGTTGCCCCACCACATCTGGTCGTCGATGATATAGATCGGCACGCCGAAAACGCCGCGCTCGACGGCCTGGTCGAACAGTTTTGCGTAGCGTTCATCCGCCTCACCAGACGCGATATAGGTGAGGAACTCATCCGGGTTCCAGCCCATCTTTTGGGCCAGGTCCGTCAGGGTTTCATCGCTCGACATATCCCCGCCGCGCCCCCAGGTGGCGGCATAGGATTCGCGGATATACTCTGTGGCCTGGCCGTGATCGATGGCGAAAAATACGCCCCGGTTGATGCGGTTGGAGTCCATCCCCTTCGGAATTTCTCCGAAGGGGATGCCGTAGCGGTTCGCCCACCGGGTCAGGTCCGCCATCAGGTAACGGATCTTGGGCGGGATCTGCATGTTTGCCGGGCCGGTATTGCCGGCCGCGATCTTGGCCTTTTTCAGGTCAATGGGCAGATAGTTGATCTCGGAGCCATGCGCGTCGGCAATTTCCACCAGGCGGTGGAAAGCCAGATAGGCATAGGGACTATAGATATCAAAATAGAAGTCTATGGTCTTCACGCCGCAACCTCCATAAAGCCGCAGCCGGTGACCCACTGCGGGATCGGCTGATATTCGATCATCTCGCCCTTGCCGCCTTCGACGAAGCCCATGGCGACCATCCAGTTTTTGATCTCCAGGCCGCCGTTGCCGGACTGTTCGATAATTTCCTCATCACTAAGGGCCAGGAAACTGTCCATGTCGCCATTTTCAATATAGCCCATGATCCGCTTGTCCCATTCGACATTGACCCGGCCCATGTCCGGCATGCCGACCCAGTGGCTGATGCCGCCGGTGCCGAAGATGGCGACGCGTTCCGCCCCGTCCCAGGACTGTACCGCTTCACGCATGTTCCGGCCGATTTCGTAACAGCGCTTGTTGGAGATCAGCGGTTCAACGCCGGAGTTTACGAGCACCGGTATGGCGCTGATTTTCGGGTTGTCGATGAAGCACAGGTGAATCGGCTGCGATGTGGAGTGATCCAGCACGATGCTTTTCGCAACGGCCCAGTCAATGCCGGTATCAAAACCATGCTGCATGATATGCGTGGCGAGCGGCTGGTTGATGCGCATCTGTTTCTGCGGCAGGCCGACCCAGGGCTCCACCGGGCCGGAGGCCTCACCGGTAACGATCAGGCACCGCGGCAGGCAGTGCGGGCCGAACACGGTATAGTGATCGTCGCCGATGACGATTACGGTATCAATATCCAGTTCATTGAGGCGATTGCCGATGTGCGCATAGGCGTTCATAACGGCGTCTGCCTGTTCCTTCGGCGGAGAGGAGGGATCCGCGGTGATAAGGGGATCGTGCGGAAGAAGAAAGCCACCTACGATTTCTGCCATTTTTTGTCTCCAGATTTACTTGGTTGTTACTGTGCCGGGCCGTTCAGGGCGCCGAGATATTCGGGAAGGGCTGAAAAGCCGCCGGACACGGCGACAAAGAACAGCATCAGCAGCATATGGCTGTGTCCCTGGTCGGCGAGCGCCTTGACGTTTTTCTCTTTCATGAGGGCTTTTTCCTCGTCGCTCATCCCGTAGGGGGCGAGAAAAGCGTCCGGATCAGCCATATATTGCTGGATCTTGTCCGGGCCGCTGGTGACGTCCCACAGGGCACGTTCAGTCGCTATTTGAGTCATTGGAAACCTCCGATATATTTTCGCAGTCTGTTTGTCGTGTCAGGCGGAATATTTCTTGTGCAACGCCGCCGCACGCCGTCCGGATTCATGGGCGCCTTCCAGGTAAGACTGGGGCACGATGTGATAGGGCGGGCGGGTTGGTCCGGCCACCATCCAGCCGGCGGCGTTCATACGCTCTTTTTCCAGGATGATATTATACATGGAGAAATCTTTGAAGCTGCCATTGGGGAATAGCGTGGACAGGGCATAGCCGATTTCGCCGGCCATAACCTTGGCTTCGCTCCAGTCATTGGTCTTTTTCGCTTCAGCAATCACATCGCGGAATTTGGTCACCGCAGCCGGGCCACAGACGGCGCTGTTGGTCCAGAAGGCGTCGCAAAAATCGGGTTCCATGCGGGCGGCGCCGTAATAGGCGGCGTCAATGGGCAGGAATTTGATCTGTCCCCTGGTTGCGGCGATGTCCTGCAGCAGGTTGCCGAGATTATTGTACTTGCTGGTCACGACCTGGGGAATGGAGGCCACCTGGGCCCAGAAGGCGGTCGGGAAGTCGAACTTGAAGGCCTCCACGTTGGCATAAACGCAGATCGCCATGTCCGGACAGGCTTCGGCGACATCCTTGTAGAACTGAACCGCGGTGTCGACGCTGGAGGCGCACCACATGGGCAGGCCAAGCATGGTGCCGGCAGCGCCCAGTTCCGCTGCCGCTCTGGTTTCACGGATGGTTTCGCGGGTGTTCAGGGCGGTGGTGCCGACAAACACCGGAACGCGACCGGCGGCGGCTTCAATCATCGTGGCCATGAATTCGTATTTCTCTTCCCAGGTCAAGGTGGCGCATTCGCCGAGTGTTCCAAGGGCGAGAATACCGTCGACGCCGCCTTCAATCAGGCCGTTGACCACGCGGGCAGTTTCTTCCAGGTCAACGGTATTTTCTGAATCCCACTTTTCGGAACCGGGTTTGGCGGGCGTCGGCATGATTGCCCAGGCACCGACGATATCATCGACGGTCAGTAGAGATTTTGATTTGGCCATTATTGTAGTCCTATTTCAATCAATTACGGGCGCTCAACGGCGCATGGCTGCGAAACGCCCAACGAAACTTAAAAAAATATCCGGCGAAATAAGAGTAGAAGCGTGCCCTGAGCGGCCATATTCTCTCTTGCCAGGAATACTAACATCCTAGCAGGTTAGATATATTAAATCAACAAATGAATCATGCCGGCGTCAGCCGGGGACTGCGCCGGAATATACGGATAGACCAGGGTGGGGGCGACCGTTCTTACCGGTTATTGATAACCGGTAAGCCAGGGCAGGGACTTGAAGGACAATTAAAAAGGGCCCGAGGGGCCCTTCTTTCCGATGGGGTAAGCGGGAGTATTACGAAGCTTCTTTCTGGTGGACGCCAGCGCGTTTGGGCTTGCCCTGTACGTGGATTTCCATAAGTCGGCTTGCCCGCTCGGCGTCACGGGCGGCGATGGCCTCGATGATATCCGCCCTCTCTTTGTCGGCTATCTCAAGCGGTTCACCACCGGGAACATTCATGGCGTTACTGTTGAACATGAAGAATTCTGACATCCGCAGATATTTCGCAGCGCGTTCCGCCTCGAATTTGGAGTTGGAGATCTGGTGAATCTGATGATAGAATTCAGCGACCAGGTCGACAAAGGTTTCGGTAATTGTCTCGCCTTTTTTGGGGGTATGAATCTGAATCTGCTGTTGTGTCATACGCAACATCGCCAGACCCTTGTCATCATGCCGTTCTGCCGCCATGGCGGCAAAGGCGCCTTCCACCCTGCCGTACACGAAGAAGAAATCCTCGATCTCTGACGGGGAGGGGGAGATCACCCGGCATCCTACCTGGGGTGTAATGATCAGATATCCTTCGGCACGCAGGTAATTCATGGCCGCCATCACTGGCGCGCGGCTGGCGCCGAATTCCTTGACAAGATCATTCGCCAGTATTTCATCGCCGAAACGATAAACTCCCCGCACCAATCTTTTCTCGATTTCCTCGCAAATGGCGCGTGTCTTTCCAGACAAAGCCGATGTATGTAAGTTGCGCAAACTGGTGACCTCTCTTGTTGTCGAATTGGCTGGTATTATAAGATACTAGACCAAAACATGTTAGCTAAACAAACTTCTAACCCATTTTCTATTTATTTATCAAGTCTGTCAGCGCCTTGCCGGCGATATGCAGCGCGGCTCTGGCGCCGAAAACCATGGATGGACCGATGGTGACCCCGCCACCCGGGTAGGAGCGGCCCATAATGGAGGCGGCAGTGTTGCCGGCGGCATAAAGGCCATTGATGGTGTTTCCACCCCTGTCCAGAACCCGGGCGTCCCTATCCGTGACCAGTCCCCCTTTCGTCCCGATGTCTCCCGCATAAATCGGAATGGCATAAAACGGCGCCTCGGTGATTGGCGCCATGGTACTGTTGGGCGCGACATTGGGATCGCTGTAGTGGCGTTCATAGGTTTCCTCGCCGCGGTGGAAGTCAGCATCCACGCCCGCCAGCGCCTGGCGATTGAAGCGTTCAACAGTATTTTCCAGCGCCACCGGATCAATATTCAGTTTTTCCGCCAGCGACTTGAGGTCGGGCGCCTTGATGACAAGATCCTTTGTTTCCGCGCTCAGCACAGCGTCCATCACCGCCGGCATCGGCTGCAGCGGGCCGGCGATATAGTTTTCCCGGCACCGTTTGTCGAAAATAAAATAACTTGGCACGTCCGGGCCGTTAGTGGAATTCGCATTTGCCATGGCGCGGCCGGCGTCATCATAGTTGGCCGCTTCGTTGAGATATCGCGCGCCCTGGCGGTTGATGATCATGGAACCGGGGAAGGAGCGCTCCATGAACATGCCGCAGGTCAGTTTCGAGTCCCTGAGCCGGTAGATGGGAATCCACCAGGCTTCATCCATGAGATGCGTGTCGGCGCCCAGCTCCATGCCGGCGGAAATGCCGTCTCCCATATTGATGTCCGGGGCAACGCTCCGTTCCGTTTCCGGGGAACGGGTGAGATAGGTCTTGCGCATCTCCTGATTGGCGCCAAATCCACCGGCGGCCAGAATCACGCCTTTCTTCGCCTTTATACGGACTTCCTTGCCGTCCCGCTCGGCAACAATGCCGATAACGCCGGTCTCGTCTCTGATGAGGCGTTTCAGTTTCGTTTCGCGCCAGATGGGAATGTTGCGTTGTTTCAGGCTCAGCATGCAGCGGCCGACCAAGGCGTTGCCCAGGGTCAGTCGTGGCGAGTTGCCGTGGCGAACAAGCCAGGGCAGGTCGAGGTAATGATGCAACGCCCTTTTCAGGACGAGCTTGAGCCAGCCCGGTTCCTTGCGCAGGATGATGGCGACTTCACCGGTGGTAAAGGTCATGCCGCCGACCACGATCTGCGGATGAGGCGGGCGCAGAATCTTGATGTCCTCGCCCAGGTCCCGGGCACTCAGGGGCAGCGGGTCGAGGGCGCGATTGCCGTCCTTGCCGCCGGGAAGGTCGGCGTAATAATCGGGAAGCCCCACCGGGCGGAACGCGATTTCTGAATGTTGTTCAAGATAGCTGACGAGGGCAGGGCCGGTGTCCAGATAGGCGCCGATCTTTTCCTCATCATAGTCCTCGCCGACAGTTTCCCTGAGATAGGTGGCGGCGTCGTCCCGCGAATCCGGATAACTAATGGATTTGAGGTGGGGATTATCCGGAATCCAGACCACCCCGGCGGATACAGCTGTTGTCCCGCCCACCAGATTGCTTTTCTCAATCACAATCGCATCAAGACCAAGGTCATGGGCGATCAGTGCGGCCGTCATGCCGCCCGCGCCGGATCCCACGATGACAACATCATGCTGATAATCCCAGTCACTGGCGTTGGTGGTTTGCGTCATTTCCTCATTCCGTCACAATATATATTAAAAAATCGACGGTCATTTCCCGGCCGGCGAGCAGGGAGGCATGACCGCGAATCGGTTTATTTTCCTGTTTCAGCCCGCGTATGGCCGGTTCATCCGGGTGCATTTTGTTCTTGTCGGCGCCTGTTATGTTCATGATGATATCGCTTTATCCTCCCGTGGCGACTTGTGGTATTTCCTTTGGTTATGGTTTTTATTTCTTTTATTTATGTGCCTCTTTACATTCATTATACATGATTTATACTAGAATTCTAGAATATAGTTTATAACAGCCTTTACATATATTCTAGAATGTTACATAATGCCTGCACCGGCCGCAAGGGATGAAAAAGCCTGTGGAGGTTGGTATCAGGGATCAAACAAGTCTTGTAATATGAAGTAAATATCTGATGCAGACGCTGCCAGGACGTCAGGTGCGGATATAGGGATCGTAATTGGATGGAGAGTAAAGTAATGCCGGAAGGCCTTCTTGAATGTGCGAGGGCGATGAAGCCCAGATTAAGAGAGCGCGCTGCCAAAGTGGAGCAGGAGCGCATCGTTGGACAGGATACGATTTCAGATTTTCGCGAAGCGGGGTTTTTCAAAATTCTCCAGCCGAAAGAATATGGCGGCTATGAGCTGTCCCCTTCCTTGCTGACCGATATCATATTCGAGGTGGCGTCGGCCTGTGGATCAAGCGGCTGGACGCTCGCCGTGCTGGCGTTGCATCAGTGGGAGGTGAAACATCTTCCGGTCCAGGGGCTGGAAGATATCTGGGGCGCGGATCGCGAAGTCCTGTTGTCTTCCGCCTATGCGCCGACCGGCCAGGTGGAGCCGGCCGAGGGTGGTTTTCTGCTGACCGGTGAGTGGCCCTATTCCAGTGGCTGTGACCACGCCGAGTGGGCGATTGTCGGCGGCATTCGCCCGCCGCGGGCCGAAGGTGACCAGCCGACCCCCTGCGGGTTTTTTGTGCCCCGGTCCGATTATGAGATCATCGACGACTGGAAGGTCATGGGGCTTGCCGGTACCGGCAGTAAACGGTTGAAGATGGAAAAAGTATTTGTGCCCGAACATCGTCATCATCCGATTTTCGGCGCGGCGCCGACACCGCCGGCGGATTTTGATCCGATCTACAAGATACCTTTCGTATTGATTTTTGGTGAGATGCTGGCCGCTGCCGCGCAAGGCATGGCCCGGGGAATCCTGGATCAGTATATCGAGCGCAACCAGTCCCGCCTGGGGGCTTTTGACCGGTCCAAATATGCCGACAACCCGGATGTGCATCGTTATATCGCCGAGACGGAATATGCTATTCGCTCTGCCCGTGCCATGAGCCATGCCAACCAGCAGGCGGCCTATGACGCGGCGAACGAAGGTGTTGAGCAGCCGGTAATTGATAAAGCGCGTCATTTGTGGGAGATGGCCAAGTCCGTGCACGGCTGTACCGAGGCGGCTTCCCGGCTTTATTCCATCAGCGGGGCGCATACGATCTTCGAAGGCGATTCATTGCAGCGGGCGTTCCGCGACATGCAGAGCGCAACAACGCATATGGCCTTTAACTTCAATGGATACGCACGCAACTATGGCGGGATGCACATGGGGCACCCCAACACGCTGAACCTCATCTAGGTTCAGCGTAAGCCAGATAATAATGTTGAGGGGCATCTGTGTGCCCATTTTATTAACATTCTAGAATGGAAATGGACTGGGCGCAGGGCGCCACAAGGAGCGCGAGGGGTCGCGCTGAATAGGAGAAAATAATGAAAGTATTAGCCTTCCAGCAATTGCCGTACCGGCATCTGCCTGATGATTTTGCAGAAAAATATAATTCTGTTGTGAAGACACCTTATTTCGAGCTGGTGGATTCGAAACTGATGCATCAGGATCATGTCCACTTCCTGGACGAAATGCTGCATGCCGCCCGTTGCGGGTTTGACGGCATCGGCCTGACAGAACACAGTCAGGCCTCCTATGATGTCCTGCCGAACCCGAACCTGCAGCTGGCGGCGCTGGCCTATGCCACCCAGTCGGAAGGCCTTGACACGGCACTGGCCTGCCTCGGCCGGGCTCTTGGCAAATCCAAGGAGCCGCTGCGCATTGCCGAGGAATATGCCGTGCTTGACCAGATCAGCGGCGGCCGCCTGATTGCCGGTTTCCCGATCTCCCTGAGTTACGATTCCAACCAGAACCAGGGCATCCCGCCGATTGAAACCCGGGCCCGCTTTGCCGAGAATATCCAGCTGATCGACAGGGCGCACAAGGAGAAGGAGCCGTTTGCCTTCAACGGGACATTCAGCAAACATCCCCATGTCAATATCTGGCCGCGCCCGGTCCAGCCGAACCTGCCGGTCTGGTCACCGGCGGTGGGCAACCCGCATACCCTCGGCGGCATTCTCGACCGTAACCAGGTGTTCCTGTACCTCAGCTGGTTCGGTCCGAAACTTACCGGCCGCGTGTTCAAGCGCTATTGGGATATGGCTGAAGAGCGCGGTCGCGACCGCAACCCCTATCGCCTGTCCTTCCTGCAGTGTGTCGCTGTTGGCGAGACCGATGAAGAAGCGCATCGCGAATATGGTCCGCACGTAAAAGCCGGATTTAACACCGGCCTCGGCTGTATTCCGCCGAGCAGCCTCGGCATCCCCGGGTATATGGACATCCGCGGTGTTGAAGCCATTACCAAGGACCCGGGCGACTTCGGCCTGTTCCCGAAAATGCGCACTGCCACCTATGAGGAAATCGTCGATTCACAGGCCTGTATCGTGGGCGGCGTGGATACAGTGACAGAACAGCTCCTGGAGCTGGTCAAGGAGCACCGCATCGGCAACCTGCTGCTGATGACGCAGCATGGCTCCATGCCGACGGAGCTGACCAAGAAGAACATCAGCCTGCTTGCGGAAAAGGTAATGCCGCGATTGCGCGAGGAGTGGGAAAAAACCTTCGGCGCGGACGACTGGCATAACCATTGGTGGCCGACCGGCCTGTCCAAATAAGACGCAACTGCAGAGAAAGATTCGGAGTTAGACGAGATGAGCAATAATACAACACTCAAGGGGCCTGAACGGGACGAAACTGTAAGCGTCTGGAATGGCGAGATCGATATGCGGGTGCGCATTGCGGGCAGCGGCCCGGCACTGGTTTATTTCCATCCGGCCGCCGGCCTTTACTGGGATGAATTCCTCGACAAGCTGGCGGAGGACTATACGGTTTATGCGCCGGAATTGCCGGGCACCACACCGGGCGATCCCTACGCCATTCACAAGGTTGGCAACTATAATGATCTTCTTCTCATGTATGAAGAACTGCTGCGCAAGCTTGACCTGGGTGGAGCGATTGCAGTGGGTCAGTCCATGGGTGGCATGATCGCCTGTGACCTGGCGGCTTACTTCCCCACCCTGTTCAGTCGCCTGGTGGGGCTGGCGCCCTGCGGCCTGTGGCGGGACGATGCCCCGCTCGGCCTTGCCGATCTTTACGCGGCAGCGCCGGAGGCGCTTCCGGGCTATGTGTTCAAGGATCCTTCAATTCCCGCGGCGCAGGCCATGTTTGCCCTGCCGGAAAATCCTGAAGATATTCCGATGCACGTAGCGCAGAGTGTCTGGAACCTGGGCTGCGCCGGCAAGTTCCTGTGGCCGTTCCCCGATACCGGCATGCGCAGCCGCCTGCACCGGATTTCCATTCCCACGCTGATTGTCTGGGGCCGTGATGACCGGGTCGTGCCCGCGGTCTATGCCGAGGACTTCGCCAGCGGGATCGAGAACTGCGAGGCTCGTATCTACGAGAATTGCGGCCATATCCTGCAGATGGAAAAAATTGACGACGCAGTGGCGGACGTCAAGGGTTTCATTTCCTAGAAGATTGAGTGGCGTTCACATGGTGTGTTGCTCAGCATTTCCACCATGTGAACGCATAAAGAGTGAATAATGAAAGAACCAGTTTTTGATTCAATGGAATTTCGTCGCGCCCTCGGTACTTTTACCACGGGGGTGACGGTAATTACCGCGCGCGGCGCGGACGGGGAACCCGTCGGGGTCACGGCAAACAGTTTCAGCTCTGTATCCCTTGAACCGCCGCTTGTTCTGTGGAGCTTGGCGAAAAGCGCCCACAGTCTTTCGGTCTTTCAGGAGGCGGAATATTTCGCGATCCATATTCTTGCCGCGAACCAGGAAGACCTGTCCAACCGGTTTGCCTCCCGCGGCGAGGACAAATTCGCTGCTCTGGATGTGGAAGACGGTCTGGGTAAAACGCCGTTGCTGTCCGGCTGCTGTACCAGGATGCAGTGCAAGACGGTGTATCGGTATGAAGGCGGCGACCATATTATTTTTGTCGGTGAAGTCGTTGACCTGGTACGCGACGATGTGCCGCCGCTGGTTTTCCAGGCTGGCAAATATGCCGTTGCCGCCCGCAAGGCCAGTGAAGCGCCATTGCTTCCTGCCGGCAGTTCCGAGTTCAAGGAAGACTTTCTGGGGTACCTGCTGTGGCGAGCCTATTTCCAGTTTCACTGTGAGATGAGAAAGCAGGCACCGATTTCAGATTTATCCGATCAGGAATTCCTCATTCTGAGCACCTTGTTTCACAGCAACTGGCGCAGCGCAGACGGTCTTTGCAACAGTGTGTTCCTTGATAGTGACCGCGAAGAGGCGGCCCGCGCCCTGGCTTCATTGTTGGAGAAGGGGCTGATCGAAAAAAAGGCCGGTGATAACAATGTCGACCTTTACGGTGTAACTGACACCGGTAAAGAAAAAGCGCTGGGCCTGTTGGGCGCCGCGAAAGCAACGGAGGCAGACTTCCTCGACAAGCTTGGCACGTGGGAAGGGGGCGCCCTCAAAAATCTGCTTAAAGGGTTCATAGTGGAGACGAACCCCGGACTACCGCATCCGTGGGAACGCACGGACAATGAAAGCCTTTAGCTAAACGATAAGGCGACCATTGCCGAAATTGCGCCAGTTGTGCGCTTTTGCGTGTCTTCTACGCAACAAAAACCGAAATTTGCTCGAAAAACCTGAAGGAACAGGAGGTGTCAATTAGACTCTTTAAAACTAAAATGCTAATATATTAATACTTAAGGATACTAGAATGACAATACCAAGGGAGACGATTCATGAAAGTATGTATGATACAGGGAGGCCTGGCATGAAAAAATCAAGAATGATGCTGTTGCCGATCGTTGCAGCTTCCATTCCGGTCTGGACGATGCCGGCGATGGCTGAAGACGACGCGGACAATTTCCAGATCGAGGAAATCGTGATCACGGCGCGTAAGCGTGAAGAATCCATCATGAAAGTGCCGGTGGTGGCTACCGCACTGTCCGGGGAACATCTGGACCAGTTCCAGACCAGCGATCTGTCAAAAATGGCCGATGAAGTTGCCGGCCTGAACCTCGGCTCCGCCACCAGCGTGTTCGGGACCCAGGTGTCCCTGCGTGGTGTCGGCACATCGGTGTTGAATGGCAGTATCGACCAGTCCATCTCCCTCAATATCGATGGTATGCAGATGACCCAGGGGCTGGCCTATTCCATCGGTTCCTTTGATATGGCCCAGCTCGAGGTGCTTAAAGGTCCGCAGGCGCTGTTTTACGGCAAGGCCTCCCCCGGTGGCGTGATTTCCATCCGCACCGCGGACCCGTCGGATGAGTTCGAATTGATCGGCCGGGCCGGCTATGAGATTGAAGCAGAAGAAAAGCTGTTTGAGTTGGTTGTTTCCGGCCCAGTGT
Source organism: Emcibacter nanhaiensis (assembly GCF_006385175.1). Taxonomy (NCBI): domain Bacteria; kingdom Pseudomonadati; phylum Pseudomonadota; class Alphaproteobacteria; order Emcibacterales; family Emcibacteraceae; genus Emcibacter; species Emcibacter nanhaiensis. The sequence continues at coordinate 201,532 of NZ_VFIY01000010.1, read as the reverse complement.
CCGATACCCTCGGCGTACGGCTGGCCGGTAAATTCTCTGATTCCAACGGCTTTTTCAAAAACGAAGGTGTGGCCGGCGGTCTTGGTGCTGCTGATCCCAAATACGATACCGTGCCGCAGAATAAAACATGGATGTTCCGCGGCACAGCCGTCTGGAATCCGAGCGACGAGTTTAGCGCCCGCCTGAAGGTGAATTATGCTGACGTTGAAATCGAAGGCGCCGGCTGGGGCGGCCAGATGGGGTCCTGTCCGGATGGCACAGCACCGACGACGACACCGTTCGCCTTCCTTGGCGGCGGCGAGGACTGCGTCCTTGACGATACCGTTTACAGTGTTGCACTCGACCCGGATTATTTCCCGGGCATCAAGAACAATGGTACGCCCATCAACGCGTCAGAGCAGATTTTCGGCACTCTCGAGCTGAACTACAATGTTCGGGACGATCTGATCCTGACGTCCGTGACCGGTTTCTATGACCTTGACCAGGAATCCATGATCAACGGGACGGGAACGACCCTGATTGGACCAGGTTTCCCGGTTCAGGGGGACTTTGACCGCAAGGACTTTACCCAGGAACTGCGTTTGACGTCGAATTTTGATGGCAACCTGAATTTCATGCTGGGCGGGTTCTATCAGGATGCGTCCATGGATTTCCTGGTTGATTTGCCGGTCAATACGGCGTTCATTGCCATGGGTATTCCGCTTCCCCCCAAGCTTGCCTTTGCGGATCACCATATCGATATTGAATCCGTGTCCCTGTTCGGACAGGTGCTGTGGAACATCACGTCTGAACTGGAACTGGGCGCCGGTGTGCGCTGGACCGACGAGGACCGGACCCATACCCAGCTGAACATGTTCCCCACGCTGATGGGGATGGACCCGGTTGCTACGGATCTGGCGGTGCCGAAGCTGTCCAGCAGCAACTGGTCGCCGGAAGTTACCCTGACCTATACACCGACGGATGACCTGACCGTGTTTGCCTCCTTCAAGCAGGCCTACAAGTCCGGTTCATTTGATTCCTCCGGGCAGTTCCAGGACGGTGACGATTCCTCCTTCGGGGACGAACGGGTCCGCGGCGGCGAGATCGGCCTCAAGACCCGTTTGATGGAAGGGGCCGTCAATTTTAATATCGCCGGCTACTACTATCGCTTCCGGGATCTGCAGGTTGGCGCCAATGATGTGGACCTGGAAGGCAACATCGTTATCCACACCACCAATGCGGCCTCTGCCGATGTTTACGGGATTGATGCCGATGTGACCTATATGCCTGAAGGAGTGGAAGGTTTGACCCTGAAGGCAGCCGTGAACTGGAATATCGCCGAATATGATGAGTTCACCAATGCCCAGTGCTGGGGTGGCCAGACCATCGCTGAGGGCTGTAACCAGCTTCTCGATCCCAACACCGGTCTCTTTACCGCCCAGGATATCTCCGGCGGTAAACTGATGCGCGCCCCGGAATGGGCCGCCACCTTCGGTTTTGACTACCAGACCCAGGTTGGCAGCGATATGACGCTGGCCCTCGGCGGGAACGCCAATTACTCTTCCGAGTATTACACCAACCTGCTGCTCCGGGACGACATGATCCAGGAAGACTTCATCAAGTTCAACGCCAGCATCGCGCTGCGCGGGGCGGATGACAAGTGGGAACTGGCGCTGATCGGCAACAACCTGGGCAACAAGATCGTGACCGGGAACTGCGTCAACGCGCCGTTCCAGGACGGCACCATCTTCAGTGCGACGGTTACCGGCGCGCCGGTAAAGGGCCCCAGCGGGGATGAGGAACTGTTCTGTACACCGGAACGTGGCCGTTCCCTGTGGCTGCGGGCGACTGTCAAATACTAAGTCCGTCAGGGTAACATCTCGAACTGAAATGAACGGGGGACACTTGGAAACAAGTGTCCTCTGTCTGCGAAGGAGCAGTTAAATGGTTGAAAAATTGCGAATTCCGTCGAACTGGCAGTTTACGCCGGAATTCATGACACATGTTGTGGCGGCACAGCATCCGGGTGCCCGTGTGTCCGAAGTGAGCCTGTTGAACGGTTCCGACGGCACCAGCAGCCGGGCGCTTTTGGGGCTGAAATATGCGGAAGGGTCAGGGCCTGGCGCCCTGTTCGTCAAAACCCAGGGTGACTGGAAGCACCGGTTGCTGCACGTAATGACGGGGAACCTGTATCGCGAATCGCTGATGTATGGCTCCGGCGTAGCGATACCGGTCGAACATCCCAGACCCTACTTTGGCGGGGTGGATCGTCTCCGGCTCAACGACCTGGTGATGATGGAAGACCTGAGCCCGCGCAACGTGACCCTGAATGACGCCACCAAACCGTTGAGCGTTGAAAATGTCGCCAGTGGGTTGCGGGGTCTGGCCAAACTGCACAGTAAATTCTGGAATTTCTCTGCCGGCGACTATCCGACTTTGGCCTGGGTGGAGCCGTGGAAAGCGACTCTGACCTTCCGGCTTACCATCCGGAGGGCCTGCAAGATCGGCATTGAAAATCACCGGAACAGCCTGCCGGAGGAGATGGCGGCGCTGGGCGGTGCCGGCATGGAAGAATGGTGGACCAAATACATCAGGACTGTGAGCCAAGGGCCGATGACGTTGCTCCATGGCGATGCCCATGTGGGCAACAGCTATATCGTGCCCGGCGGGGAAGTCGGCTTTCTGGACTGGGCCTGCGTGCGCAAGGGCAACTGGGCCTTTGATGTGGGTTATTTCCTGGCCGGCGCGCTGGATGTCGAGACCTGTCGGGCCAATGAAGCCGACCTTGTTGAGGAGTATCGCCAGGCTCTTGAGGTCCCGACTGCAGAAATGCCGAGCAGGGAGGAAGCCTTCCTGCGCTATCGCACCACGCCCGCCTACGGCATGGCGGTGTGGGTGGCGACCGGCTGCAGCGTCAACTACCAGAGCAGTGAAATCTGCGCCAACCTGGTCCATCGCTACGGCAGGGCGTTTCTTGACCTCGATACCCGGACGGCGCTGGGCGAACTTGCGGACAGTCTGCGGTAAAGAGAGAAACAATTTCGGCAGGATGAGAGGCCCGGAGAAGCTTGTCGTCGGGGACACCAGAACAGGCGAAGCTTCCCTACAGTCGTCACTGGCGCTCCCATGCCAGTTCCCGGCGGCGCAAGTCTGAGTGCCGGGCCTGTCTGAACGCCGAACTGCGGGGCGGAGGGAACCTGGATACGGGTGCCCTCCGTTCCGTATTTGTGAGGGGCTGACCAATAAACAATGTTGATCTTGGCAAACTAAAATGCTAAAAGACTAGTATAACTTAATTCATCAAATCATCGATTTGATGAGTCTGGATAGGGAAAAGTCTGATGGCGTCAGACAGTCATGTCATCCGTGTTGAAGATTCCGGGGAAGCCTTTGAGTGCAGGGAGGAAGAATCACTTCTTTCTGCGGCGTCGCGGACCGGCCGGCGGATCATACTGGCAGGATGCCGTAACGGCGGATGTGGGGTCTGCAAAATCCGTGTTTTGCAGGGGCAGTATCGCACCGGCAAGATGAGCAAGGCGCATGTCAGCGACTGCGAAGGCGAAGAAGGCTACGCCCTGGCCTGTCGGACGTTGCCGACCACGTCATTGAAAATAGAAGTTTGCCGCCGGGCCGACAAGCCGGTGACAAGCTGGAGTGATAAATAACATTCGGAGGTTTTATTCGTTATGGTTAAAGGAGTTATGCGTCCGGGACACGTGCAAATCCGCGTCCTCGACATGGAAGAGGCAGTAAAGCACTATCGGGATTTGATGGGACTGATCGAAGTAAACCGGGATGCATCCGGACGGGTCTATCTCAAGGGCTGGACCGAGTCAGATAAATTCTCCGTGGTTCTGCGCGAGGCGGATACGCCCGGTTGTGATTTCAACGGTTTCAAGGTGCGCAACAACGAGGTTCTGGACCAGCTGCACAGCGACCTGAAGGATTTCGGCTGCAATATCGAGGAAATCCCGGCGGGTGAGCTGGAAGATTGCGGCCGTCGTATCCGTTTTGATTCTCCGACCGGCCATATTTTCGAAATCTATGCCGAAAAAGAACGGACCGGGAAATGGGGCATTTCCAGCACCAACCCGGAAGCCTGGCCGCGCGGCCTGAAAGGTATGAAGGCGACCCGTTTTGACCATTGCCTGTTTTACGGCGATGATCTGGACGGCACCTTTGATCTCTTTACCAATGTTCTGGGTTTTGATCTTTCGGAACAGGTGGTGGATCCGGAAGGCAACCGGATCGCCCAGTTCTTTACCTGCTCGATCAAGGAACATGACATCGCCTTCATCAAGCATGAGGAAAAAGGAAAGCTCCATCACGTCTCCTTCTATCTGGATACCTGGGAAGACGTGCTGCGGGCGGCCGACCTGATCTCCATGGAGGATGTGCCGCTCGATATTGGCCCGACCCGCCACGGCCTGACCCATGGCCAGACCATTTACTTCTTCGACCCCTCCGGGAACCGCTCTGAAGTCTTCTGCGGCGGCGACTATTTCTATCCCGACCAGGAGCCGATAACCTGGACGGCTGATCAGCTTGGCAAGGCGATCTTTTATCATGACCGGCAGCTGAATGAACGGTTCCTGTCGGTTCTGACCTGACCGGTCAGTGAAGAGGAGTGCCTTTCCGGCACAAGCAGGGGGGTGAATGGTGACATCCACCCCCTCGCGTTGTCGGGAAAAATATAGAAACTGTTCCTCATTGCGGACACATTGCTGAAAATGGCAAAGTTGCTTTAACTCAGGGACCGGAGTGAGGTAGAATTTGAACGTGAAAGCGGAGGGCGGTTATGCCTGACGCAACCTGTAAGGAAAGAGGAATGAAGCCAGGTACAAAGTTAAAAAGTGCGGTTTGCGATACAGAAGTCATGGTGGTGCGTTGCGGCGACGGCACCGTTGAATGCGGCGGGGCACCGATGGTGGAACAGAAGCCCGAGGCACCGGGACAGCTCAGTGACGAGCATGCTGGCGGCACCCTGATGGGCAAGCGCTATGTGGATGCCGACGGCAAGTTTGAACTTCTTTGTGTAAAGCCGGGCAAGGGATCGCTTTCCATTGACGGCGTCGCCATGGCGCCCAAAGAAGCGAAACCGCTTCCCTCCTCAGACTGAAGAAAAAATCTCATGAATATTGCTCTGTTTCTGCAAATGTCTGCCGATGCCGCTCCGGATCGCATAGGCCTGGTCTGTGAAGGCAAACACTGGAGTTATGCCGAACTGCTGGCCGGCGCCCGCGGGGCGGCCGACCTGATCCGCAAGAGCGGCTGCACCAATGTGGCCCTGCTGGATGAAAGCAGCGCGGCGGCCGTCATGACCCTGTTTGGCGCTGCTCTTGCCGGTGTGCCCTATGTACCGCTGAACTATCGCCTGGCGGACAAGGATCTGGCAGGCCTGATTGAGCGCATCACGCCGGCGTTTATCGTCGGCGATATCGAACGCGTTGACCGGCTCTATTCCAGTTCGGACAACCAGCTTTACAGCCGGGCGGATTTTATCGCCGCGGCGGTGGAAGCAGGCAAAACCGCGTCGGAAGAGGAAACCGAAGGGGACGGCGTCGCGGTCCAGCTCTTTACCAGTGGCACCACCGGTGCGCCCAAAGCAGCGATCCTGCGCCATTCCAATCTGGTCTCTTATATTCTGGGCACAGCGGAATTCGCTTCCGCGCCCGAAGGCACTGCAGCGCTGGTCAGTGTGCCGCCCTATCATATTGCCGGCACCGCCGCCCTGATCAGTTCTATTTATACCCAGCGCAAGATCCTGATGCTGCCCGCCTTCAGTCCCGAAGCCTGGCTCGAGCTGGCCTCCCGGGAAAAGGCGAGCAACGCCTTTGTGGTGCCGACCATGTTGTCACGGATCGTGGAGCAGATGGATAAAGGCGATGCGCCGGACCTGTCGTCGCTGCGATCCATCGCCTATGGCGGCGGCAAAATGCCGATCGAACTGATCCGGCGGGCGCTGGACCTGTTTCCTGAGACCGGTTTCACCAATGCGTATGGCTTAACTGAAACCAGTTCCACCATTTCCCTGCTGGGACCGGACGATCATCGCGAGGCCTATGAGTCCGACGATCCGAAGGTTCAGGCCCGCCTGGGTTCGGTAGGGCGTCCCCTGCCGACCATCGAACTGGAAATCCGCGATGAAGAGGGCCGGGCCGTTCCCGTCGGTGAACGCGGTGAAATCTACGTCCGCGGCGAGCAGGTGTCGGGCGAATATCGCGAGCGCAGCGCCCTTGACAAGGATGGCTGGTTCCCGACCCGCGATGCCGGTTATCTCGATGAGGGCGGCTATCTGTTTCTGTCCGGCCGTGCTGACGATGTCATTGTCCGTGGCGGGGAGAATATCTCCCCCGGCGAGATCGAGGATGTGCTGCTGACCCATCCGGCCATTGCCGATGCGGCCGCGGTGGCGGTGCCGTCGGCGGAATGGGGCGAAGCGGTCGGGGTTGCCGCGGTAGTCCGCGAGGGGCACGCGCAGCCCGGGGAAAACGAACTGAAGCAACTGATCCGCGACAGGCTCCGCTCCTCCCGCGTGCCGGAGGAGATTCTGTTTACCCCTGAGCTGCCCTATAATGAAATGGGCAAGCTGCTGCGGCGCAAAATCAAAACCATGTTTTCCAGTGACTGAAATGACGGACGAGCTGACCATCCCCCTCTCCAATTGGGCCCATGAGCAGCTCGTCGGTCTTGCCAAAGCCACACACTCCCCTGAAGTTGCAGCTTTGACCGGTGCCACCCTGCTGGGCGAGCGCGCTGGCCTGAATGGGTTTTCCCTTCCCGGCCGGACCTCTGCCGGCGGTGGAAGCCGCCTGTTTCAGGCGCGCGACGGCTGGGTCACCCTCAACCTGGCCCGGCCCGACGATCGGGATCTGCTGCCGGCGCTGTTTTGTGATGCAGACGCGGATTTCCGCCGGGAAGAGGCGATCGCGCAGGTTATTTCCCAGTGCGAGTGCCTGCCGCTGGTCCGGCGGGGTCGGGAAATGGGACTGGCGATTGCCGCCGACAGGGAAGAGCTTTTAAGTCCGGTGATCCAGATAGAAGAGGAAGGACGTATTTCTTCGGTCCGGCATCATCCGCCGCTGGTCATCGACCTGTCCGGCCTGTGGGCCGGGCCATTGTCCAGCCACCTGCTGGGACTGGCCGGGGCCCGGGTGGTCAAGGTGGAAAGCCATCGCCGCACCGACAGCATGCGGACCGGGGACAAAGCGCTGTTTACCCTGCTGAACCAGGGCAAGGACAGCGTCATGGTCGACCTGCAGGATGCCGAAGACCGGGACGCCTTATTGAAGCTGCTCCGGCTGGCGGATATTGTTGTCGAAGCAGCCCGGCCGCGGGCGTTGCGGCAATTGGGGATCGATGCCGCCGCTCTGGTGCGAGAGGTTCCCGGCCTGGTGTGGCTCAGCATCACCGGCCATGGCGCGGTTGGTGAGGCGGCCAACTGGGTCGGGTTCGGTGATGACTGCGGCGTTGCCGGCGGCCTGACCCGGGCACTCTATGAGGCGAGTGGCAAGATTGGTTTTGTCGGCGACGCCATCGCCGACCCCCTGACCGGAATTCTGGCCGCGCGGACCGCTTGGGAACGGTGGACTTCTGGCAAAGGCGCCCGGATTTTCCTGTCCATGAGCGGCATTGTCGCCGAAGCCCTGGCGGCCGAACGCAAGCGAGATCCCGAAGGCCTGGAACAGTCGTTTCGCAATTGGGCGGCTTCGAACGGACAGCCGTTCCCTGGAACCCGGTCACGTTCTGTTGGCGAAGTGCATCCGCTGGGCAGCGATACTAGTCTGTGGCTGAAAGGAGAAGCGGCATGCTGATCCGGAACGCGGAAATTTACGCTCAGGGAGTGGCCGACCTGCGCCTGTTCCAGGGCAGGATCGTCGACATCGGGGCGCTTAAACCCGGTGTTGGAGAGGAAGTTCTGGAGGCGGACGGCAGCGCCCTGCTGCCGGGACTGCATGATCATCACATCCATCTGGCCGCCTTGGCGGCGAGGCGCTCCTCAGTCCTGTGCGGACCGCCGGAAGTTCAAAATAAGGAGGCGTTGGCCGCCCGGCTCGCCGAACCGGGGATGGGCTGGCTCCGCGGCATCGGCTACCATGAAAGCGTGGCCGGCATGCTCGACGCCGGAACCTTGGACCGGATGGCCGGAGATCGGCCGGTGCGGATCCAGCATCGTGGCGGGCGCATGTGGTTCCTCAATTCGGCTGCGCTGGATATTTTGTTGGCCCAGTCGGCACCGCCGCCGGGGCTGGAAAAGGTGACGGGAAAGTTTACCGGCCGTCTGTTCGACGAGGACGGCTGGCTGAAACAGGCGCTGGGCAGCACGCCGCCTGATTTTGCTGACATTAGCGCCGAACTGGCCTCTCATGGCGTGACCGGCATTACCGACATGTCGCCGGCCAACGACCCCGAGATGGCGCACCATTTCCATGCCCAGCAGCAGGCGGGGAGGCTCTTGCAACATTGTCTTCTCGCCGGGACACTGAAGCTGACAGAGGCAGGCTTTGATGACGGGCTGCAGCTCGGTCCGGCCAAGCTTCATCTGCATGAAGCGGAATTGCCGGAAATGGAGAGCGTCATTTCCTTTATCCAGACGGCCCATGAGCAGGGTCGCCCGGTTGCCATCCATTGTGTCACCGAGACCGAACTGGTTTTCGCTCTCGCGATGCTGGAGGAGGCGGGAACAATGCCGGGCGACCGGATCGAGCATGCCTCGGTGACGCCGGACCCTCTGCTGGCGCAGATCGCCCGGATGGGGCTCCGGGTCGTCTCCCAGCCGCATTTCATCGCCGAGCGGGGAGATCGTTACCGGCAGGATGTGGAAGTGCGGGACCAGCCTTATCTGTACCGCCTGAAAGCTTTTATTGACGCCGGGGTTTCGCTCGCCGCGGGCAGCGATGCGCCGTTTGGGAAACCTGATCCCTGGGCCAGTATGGCGGCGGCGATTTCCAGATCCACCAGCGACGGTTACATCATGGGGGTGGATGAGGCCTTGACGCCGGAGGAGGCGCTTGACCTTTATCTGGCCGATCCGGTCGACCTGGCCCGTACCCGCAATATCGAGGTCGAGGCACCGGCCGACCTGTGCCTGCTCGACCGGTCCTGGACTGAGGCACGTAAACGGTTGAGCGCGGAATATGTCCGGGCGACGATTATCGGCGGCTCAGTCGTCTATGACCGCGTCGACCAGTCCCCACTCCAGAGCCGTCTGCGCATTGAGGCGTTTGCCTGACAGGATCATCAGTGCTGCCCGCTGCCGCCCGATCCGGCGCGACACTGAAACACAGCCACCGGCGCCGGGCATGACGCCCATGGCCAGTTCCGGCAGGTGAAACCAGGCGTCTATGGTCGCCGTAATCCGCGTGGCAAAAGCGGCCATCTCCAGCCCGGAACCGACGCAGGCCCCCTGGATATGGGCTTCAAATTTATCCGGGCATCTGGCGATGGCATGGGCCGGCAGGGTCTGCAGGCGGATCATATGCGCCAGGGCCGGGTCCCGGGTGGTGCCGAATTCAGAAAGGTCGGCGCCGACACAGAAGGCTTTGCCGACGCCTTCCATCCGCACAGTCTCGATCTCCGGATCCATGGCGGCAATCTCGAAGGCCTCGCGCAGGGTGTCGCGCATGCCGGCATCGATGGCATTTCGCGCCACTGGGCGATCGAGTAGGATATGGAGTGTATTTCCATCCCGGGCCAGTTCCACATTTCCCGCCGGTATAGCGTTGTCCTTGTGACGGCCGGAGTTTTCCTCAAGCCACTCTGTATGCTCGGCGCTGGCCTGCAGCAGGCCGTAGGCAAGGGATTCATGGGCAAGCGCCGCCATCACCGGCAGATTTTCAATGGTTCGCAGCACCTGGGTGACAATGGCCGCGCTGTGCGGGCTGGCCGTGATCGACTGCGCCAGAGTATCCAGGGTGATCGGCGGTTCGACCAAGACATCGACCTGCCCGGCAAGCGGATGCCAGGGGGTGCCGATACCGATCACCGGGAACGGCGGCAGGAGTATGTTGGCGGGGATATCGCCTGACCGGTCCAGATCGATAATTCCCAGCGGCCTGCCATCGCCTTGCCAGCCGATGGCGAGCTCGTTGGGATCGATCCGGAACTGCTCCATGGTCATGGGTCCGGTCTCAGGGCGTCTCTTTGAGGAAGCCGCTGACCGTCCGGCAGAAGGAGTCGGAATGCTCGATCTGGGTCCAGTGGCCGCAGCGGCCGAACACATGCAGCTGGCTGTTGTCGATCCAGTCCAGCAGGGTCATGGAGGTGGACAGTGGAATGACCTTGTCGTCGCGGCCGTGGATCATCAGCGTTTTATGAGGAATGGCGCGGATATCCTTTTCCTCATGGGCCATGGCGTCGACCCAGCGCTGGCGCGGCGCCGGGAACATGCTGGAAAAGGCTTCCTGGATGCCGGGGCGGATGCTGGCCTCATAGCGCAGCTTTGCCAGTTCTTCACCGATCAGCGACTGGTCATAGGCAAAGATGCGCAGGATGGCGTCCATATTTTCAACAGAGGGTTCATAGCCCCAGACCGCATCCAGGCCATAAGTCAGCTCAAAGGGCACACCGACGGCGCCCATCAGGACCATCTTGTTGACCCGCTCCGGATGGGCGATCGCCAGCGCCAGCGCCATGGAGCCGCCAAACGAGTTGCCGATCACATGAACCCGTTCCAGTCCCAGCGCGTCGAGAAAGTCCACCATCTGTTGAAGCCAGACTTCCCGGGTAAATTCCATACCCTCCGGAGACTCGGTATAGCCGAACCCGGCCATATCCAGGGCAAGCATGCGGAAGTCGGATTTGAGGTTCCCCAGTGTCAGGCGCCAGTTGGCCCAGGCGCTCACCCCGGGACCGGACCCATGGATCATCAGTACGGGATCGCCGCTCCCCACATCATGATAATTCGTCAGGATAGGGCCGGTCTGGATGGACTGGCCGATTTCCGGATTTTGGGTTTCAGTAGTCATAATCGAACCTCCTTTTAAATCTTTCAGTATATCTGGTCTTACAACTAACTACGGCCGCCAATAGGGCGACGTTCCACAACAGCAAGACCGAATCCCTCCAGCGCATTGAGTTTACCCTTGCTTGAAGAGAGCAATACCATGTCCCGCACCCCGATGTCGCGCAGGATCTGGGCGCCGATGCCATAATCGCGATAGCCGTGGGTGGCGGCATAATCAATATAGGCTTTGGCGCCGCCGCTGATGCGTTCCGAAAGGGAAGCCGGGTTGGGGTCCTGGACGAAAACGGCAACCGCCGGTCCGTCATGCTCGGCCAGTGCCCGAAGCGCCGTCTGCACATAATCCTTCTGGGTTTCCTTCCACCCGAGGAGGTCAACGGCCAGGTCAACTTGATGGACGCGGACCAATGTCGGGACGTCGGGGCGCACTGCCCCGCGCACCAGCGCCAGATGTTCACTGTTGTCGATCCGGTTCCGGTAAACAATAATCCGGAAATCATCGCAGAAGTGGCTGGGGAACGGTGCTTCAACCACCCGCTCCAGCAGAGATTCAGATTGCAGGCGATAGGCGATCAGGTCGGCGATGGTGCCGATCCTGAGGTCATGCTTTTTGGCGAAGCTGATAAGATCGGGCAGGCGGCTCATGGTGCCGTCTTCATTCATGATCTCGCAAATGACACCCGCCGGCATCAGTCCGGCCAGCCGGGAAATATCGACGGCGGCCTCCGTATGGCCGGCCCTGAGCAACACACCGCCGTCACGTGCGGTCAGGGGAAATACATGGCCGGGGGAGACAATGTCGTCCTTGTCCTTTGTCGGGTCGACGGCCACGGCAATGGTCCGGGCCCGGTCCTGGGCGGAAATGCCAGTGGTGACGCCCTCCCGCGCCTCGATGGAGACCGTGAAGGCGGTGCCGTGCCCAGACTGGTTGCGAGAGACCATCGGCCCCAGGTCCAGTTGCCTGGCCCGTTCGCCGGTCATGGCCAGGCAAATCAGGCCGCGGGCATGGGTGGCCATGAAATTGATGAGCTTGGGGGTGGCAAACTGGGCGGGAATGATCACATCGCCTTCATTCTCCCGGTCTGGCGCATCCACCAGGATAAAGGGCAGGCCGTTGCGGGCATCCTCGATGATGTCTTCTATGGGGGAAATATCTGTTTCAGACACGGTTTATTCGCCTCCTGCGCTGCCATTAAAGCTTAGCACAAATAAATTCTCGGCACATTCGGTCTGGGGTGAGAGTTTCCCAAACCGTAGGAAAACCAGGGTGCGGCCAGATGACAGCATCTGGTCGCCAGCCTGATCAAAATTCAGTGGAAACTTTCACCTTCAAACCATCCAGTTCCGGGCGGAGCTCCACCTGGCAGGACAGGCGGCTCGCGCCCTCCTCGAAGGTGGGGACCATCAGGTCGAGGGTGCTGGCTTCAATGTCGTTGGGCGGGCCGACAATCCCCCGCCATTCTTCATCGACAAGGACATGGCAGGTCCCGCAGTCGCAGCAGCCGCCGCAGTCGGCGACAATGCCTTCTACGCCATTGTCCCGGCCGACCTCCATCAGGGTCAGTCCGGTTTCTACATCTTTCAGGACACGCTCTTCGCCGTTTTCCTGCAAGAAAGTGACCGTGATCCTTTCCATGAGCTCTGTCTCCTATTGTTCGGAATTTTTGATTTCTTCCATCACTTTGGCCCGGGCCGCCATGAAGGCTTCGAAGTGGTTGACGGGATCGCCGGCAGTGGCGCCGCCGTCAACCGTGATTTCAAGGCCGGTGATCTGCGCAGACATATCGCTGGCCAGGAACAGGGCGGCGTTGGCGATATCCTGCGGCTTGCCATGGCGCTTGAGCGGCTGGCCGGCCATACGGACCGGGGTAACGGCTTCCTTGATTTTTTCAATCTGCTCCGGAGACATGCCCGGGACGGGGAAGGCGGACATTTCGGTCTGAATGTTACCGGGGGAAATACTGTTCACCCGAATGCCATATTCGGCAAAATCCATGGCGATGCATTTGGTAAAATGAAGCACGGCGGCTTTGATCGAGCGGTAACTCATCATCCCGAAGCCGGCCAGGTGACCGGCGACGGACGCATTGTTGATGATGGAACCGCCGCCATGATCTTTCATGTAGCGGGCAGCTCGCTGACAACCGGCCATGACGCCAAACAGGTTTACATCGACGACTTTCCGGAAATCTTTCAGGTCATCATCGATAAAGCGGCTGCACATTGCCTGGGAAATGCCGGCGTTGTTGAACATGATGTCGAGGCCGTCGAATTCCGAGACGGCGAAATCCACAAGTTCCTGGATCTGTTCCGCGTCGCTGACGTCCGTAGATTTGAACCGGGCTGAATTTCCCAGCTTTTCGGCAAGTTCCTCTCCACGCTCCTTGTCCACATCGGCGACGACGACCTGGGCGCCTTCCTCGATAAAGCGTTCCACCGTCGCCCGGCCGAGGCCGCTGGCACCGCCGGTAATGATTGCTGTTTTTCCAGCAAGTTGCTTGCTCACTGTCTTCTCCCTATCTGGCTGGAACAGGTGTGCCAGAGCCGATGTTGGAATCAGGCCTGGCACAGTTTTTGTTAGCTGCAGGATACGTTAATCCCGTGCAATTACGACCTGCGGGTGAAGGATACCTGCAGATTGGAGATGGTATGTGTGGCAATGGTCGGGAGGTATTTGATGTCCTCTTCCGGAATGGCCAGTTTGATATTATCCATACGCCGGATGATCTCCCGGGCCGCCACTTTAAGTTCCATCCTCGCCAGCGCGGCGCCGGCGCAACGGTGCACGCCGCCGCCGAATGACATGTGACGTCCCACATTGGACCGTTCCACATCAAAATCGCGCGGGCAGGTGAATTGCGTCTCGTCGTCGTTGGCGGAGGCATAGAGCAGCAACAGGTGCGCGCCTTCCGGCAGGGTAACGCCGCCAACCTCCACTTCTTTCGTGGTCATGCGGGTGAGGCCGCGGACCGGCGGGTCGTAGCGGAGAAGCTCCTCGACAAACCGCTGGTACAGGCGATCGTCATCAAAGTTGTCCTGCAGCAATTTTACCAGATCCGGCCGGGTAGCCAGGACATAGAACATGGTGGTCAGGGCCGTCGCCGTGGTTTCGTTACCGGCAATCAGCAGCGCCCGCACCAGGCCGACGGTTTCTCCGAAGCTGAGGGTGGGATTTTCTTCCCCTTCCGCCCGGGCGTGTATCAGGTCGGAAATCATATCCTCCGAGGGGTTTTCCTGACGATGTTTGATCTGCTCAATAATGAATTTCTGCAGGTCAATCAGTTCCTTGGCCAGTTCCTCAAAATCTTCACGGTTGGTCATGCGGCTGATCTGCTGCGTAAAGGCCAGGGCCCAGCGCTGAATGGTTTCCGACGGCAGATCAACACCGAGCTGCTCACAGATGATGGCGCTGGTGATCGGTACGGCAAAGTCGCTGAAGATTTCCGCTTCGCCCTTTTCCAGAAGACCCTCGATAATATCCGCGACCAGTTTGGTGATGGCAGGCTGAAGTTCTCTCACCCGGTGAGCGGTAAAGGCGCCGTCCAGCAACCGGCGGGCACGGGTGTGCTCCGGCGGGTCGGTCATGATGGCTTCTTCAAAGAAACCGCCGGCTTCGTTGGCCAGGCGTTCTTTCAGTTCTTCCTGAAAGCCTTTGGCATAGTTTTCCTTGAAGCCTTTCTTGACCGAAAAAGTGATCGGGTCCCGCAGCACAGTCTGCAGGTCATCATAGCGGGAGATCAGATACATCCCGAGTTTTTCGTCATAGTGAACCGGGTCTTCGGTGCGAACGGTCTTATAGAAGTCGTTCGGATGAGCGAGAATTTCCGGGTCGGTCAGGGTTGTCTTGCTCAGGTCGATGTGCCCACTTACGGGGCAGGTTCCCGCTTCTTTTCCTTCTAGCTCGTTCGAAACCATTGTGTATCCTTTTTAATAAATAACAAATCACGCAGGGCGGTCCTGGTTACCAACCCTTACAACTAGTATATTAGTATAATAGTTCGCAAAGATCAACAGGGATCTGGGAAAAATCGTATCTGGCCCGCAGTCAGGTGAGCCGTTGTTTGGCGGTGATAAACTCTGCCTTCAGGCGAGAAACGACGTCTGCAGTACTGGCTTTTTCATGAATAATGCCGATTCCCTGGCCGGCTCCCCAGATATCGCGCCAGGCTTTGGCATCAGACGCATCATTGTCACCAAAGTCCATCGCTGACGGGTTGCTGCCGGGCAGGTTATCGGGATCAAGGCCCGCGGCGATGATCGAGGGAATCAGGTAATTGCCGTGAACACCGGTGAACTGGTTGGTGTACAGGATATCCTTGGCGGAGCTGTCGAGAATCATTTGTTTATAGGCTTCGGCCGCGTTGGCTTCGTGGGTGGCGATAAAGACCGAGCCCATGTAGGCCAGGTCGGCGCCGCAGGCCAGGGCCGCAAGGATCGAGGCGCCATGCGAGATCGCGCCGGACAGGGCAAGCGGGCCGTCAAACCATTCCCTGATTTCCCGAATCAATGCAAAAGGCGAGGTAACGCCTGCGTGACCGCCGGCGCCGGCCGCGACGGCGATCAGGCCCGAAGCGCCCTTTTCGATGGCCTTGTGGGCAAAGCGGTTGTTGATGACATCATGCAGGACAATTCCCCCGTATCCCTTGACCCTACTATTGACGTCTTCACGGGCGCCGAGCGAGGTGACGACAACCGGGACCCTGTGTTTCACACACAGCTCCAGGTCCTCTTCAAGCCGCGGGTTGCTTTTGTGCACGATCAGATTGACGGCAAACGGGGCAGAAGGATTATCAGGATTGGCTTTGTCATGGGCGGCAAGTTCGTCGTTGATTCTTTCCAGCCACTCCGCCAGCATTGAGGAAGGGCGCGCATTGAGGGCGGGGAAAGTGCCGATGATACCCGCCTTGCATTGGGCGATAACAAGGTCCGGATTGGAAATCAGGAACATGGGCGCGCCAATGGCGGGAAGTTGCAGCCGCTTGGTCAAAGTAGAGAATGCTGTATCAGTCATTTGCGGCTTCCGCAGGATTTAGCCCGTCGGCATTTTTCCTGCCTTCAAGCAGGATCGGCAACCACCAGAAAAAGCCGAAAATAAAGACCTTCAGGAACGTCCCGCCACCCTGGCAGCCGAGCTGATCGAGCCGGCGTCTCAGGACGAGCCACTCAGCAAGGTGGATAACCACCATGATGATCAGGAAATAGAGAGCGATGGTGTACCAGATGCCGGGGAAGGGCAGCAGGAGGTTATAGATGGCCGTTGCCCAGATGGCGATGCACAGTATTTGGCCCACTTTGTAAAAGAAAGTCATTGGGGAGTTCCTTGAATTACCGGGAATACTACTTGTCGGTGGGCTTCCAGGTTTCCTCGACATTATGCTCCGGCTGGATCCCCAGGCTGTTGTTGACCATGGACAAGAGCGTATAGTTGGCGACCATGAACACAAGCTCGATCAGCTGTCCCTGTGAATAACGTTCCGCCAGCGCGGCCCAGGTTTCATCTGAAATACACTGGTTGCCGACAAGTTCCTCTGCCGTCCGGGCCAGGACCTGGTCAGCGGCATCCAGGCCTTTGCCGCTCCTGGCGGCCTCAAACTCGTCATCCGTCAAACCGGCGGCCTGCCGGGCGATAAGGTGATGATGGGCCAGTTCATATTCTTCCTGACACAGCGTCAGGGTGCGCAGGATCAGGATTTCCTTATCCCGGAAGGGCAGGGTCGGCGTTCGGCCCAGCTGCATGGCAAAGGGGGTGTAATTTTTCAGCAGGTCGGGGTGCTGGATCATCACCTTGAAGAAATTGAGTTCGCAACGGGGGTCATTGCGATCCCCCAGCACGGTGATCTGCTCATCTGTCAGGTCATCCAGGTTAAGGGGGGCAATACGGGGTGACTTTAAGGCCATTTGTTTCTCGTTGTGTAAAAATGCTGTGTATACCTGTTTATATACTAGCATATTAGATGTGATATGGTCAGTAAAGCTGAAAAATCAGCATTTATTCCTGCAGTGCACAATTTCAAAACCCTGTGTATATCCGGCCGTGGGTGGTGCCCTGGGGCGGCAAAAGCGTGCAGAGAACGCCGCCCGGGACCTGAACCGGCGCCTGGATCGTCTCCGGTCCCTGCCACGGCGGAACCAGCTTGTCCTTTATCTCATGCCAAGCGGGTTTAGGCCGGGCAGGGGACCTATATCAATGATATGCTCCATCTTGCCGGCATCCGGACCATGGCCGATGAGTTTGGCTATTCCGACCATCTATATTCCGGGAAAATATTTGTCCTGCAAGCGGCATCTTCCTGCCGGATGCCGCCGAATATATCCTTCGCGAACAGGACGGTATTGTCGTCCACCTGTCGGAAGAGCAGAGCTAAACGATTTTTCGGTTATAGCTCCGGGGTGAAACAGCCCCGGAGCTAGCCTTCATTGTCCTTCCCGTATCAGGTTACGTCCGGATCAAGCTTAAATGTTTCCAGGAAATAATTCAGGGCCCGCTCGGTACGGCCTCTGATTTCCTTGTCATTCATGGGAGGTTTCACGCCGACCATAATGGACTGATAGGCGGTACCTGTCAGCAGATCGAGGAAATAGTCTGCCGCTTCCTTCGGGTCGGTCAGCCGGATATCCCCGCTTTTTATCGCCTGCTCGAGTATATTGGCGATGGCGTCCAGCAGTTTGCCAAAACTTTCATCGAAAAACTGTTGAGCAAGTAAGGGGAAGCGTTGTGATTCTGCGACAACGGTTCGAAACAGGGCCAGGGTGACGGGCGAGTTGGCGATCCGCAGCATTTCGATACCTATCCGCCGCAACTGTTCACCCCATGCTTCGGATTCATAACGATCCGGCTCGAAACTGACCCAGATGGCGCCAAGCTGCATCTGCATGACATCAAAGAAAATGTCTTCCTTGCTGTCATAATAATTATAGAGCGTCCGCTTGGAGACGCCCGCCCGTTCAACAATCTTGTCCATGCTCGCCGCGGAAAAACCATCCTCCAGAAAGACTTCCGTCGCCGCCGAGACGATCTGGCGGATCTTGGCCTGGCGGCGGCGGTCCCGCGCCGAGGACGGGGGCTGGGTGGTAATTTTTGCTGTATCGTTATTCATTTCTCATTTTTACCTTGAAAAAGGAAACTATCTGGTTTACATGTCAAAAAATAAACGATATAGTTTACTTTATGACAAAAACCATACAAAAAACAAGCCCTAACCATCCTGGGGGGCAATAACAGCCGGGACCAAGGGCAGGATTTATCTAACAAACCCGATTTGGAATGAGAATTCAAGCGAGATAACGTTTAACCAGGGAGTATACCTGAAATGGAACAAGTAAAAGATCTGGCTCTGCCGCATTTGCCGATGGAAACGCCCGAGTTTGCAGCGGATCCCATCCCTTATTTTAACGATGCCCGGGAAAAGCACCCCTGGCTGGCGAAATGCGCCTTTGGCTATGTGATTACCCAATATGACGCCATGAAGGATTTGCTGATCCAGGACGACAAGATGAAGTCGGCCCTGGAAGGCATTGTTGCGATCTACGGGGCGCATGGCACCCCCTGGGGCCGGCTGACTGAAGAGTCTATCGTCGCCTCGTCTGGTGATGTTCATACCCAGTTGCGCAATGTGGTGACGCCGTTGTTTTCACCGCGCCAGGCGAATGCCAACCGGGTCTATATGCAGGAAGTTATTAACAGGCAGCTCAATGAGTGGCTTCCGAAAGGTGTTTTCGATTTTGAGGAGTTTATCGCCTATTACCCTGTCGGCGTCATCTGTGCCATGATCGGCGCGGATCACAATGAGGTGCCGCGCCTGCGCTCTTCGCTCGAGACAATCGGCCGGGCTTTCTCCATGGACCCGAACCTGGTGCCGGCGCTGAATGAAGCCACCGAGGTGCTGGACGGCTTTGTCCATGACCTGGTTGCCGAGCGGCGGGCTGGAAAACGACCGGAAAAAGGCGGGGAACTGCTTGATATCCTGATCAAGGCACTGGATGAAGGCGGACTGACCGAGCGTCAGTTTTATGATTTGCTGATTTTCCTGTTCGGCGCCGGCTACGATACGTCAAAAAACATCATGACACTGATGATGTATGAAATGCTTCAATATCCGGAGATGTATGAACGCTGTGCCGTGGACATGGCTTACTGTGAAAAGGTGACGGAAGAGGCCTTCCGCTACCACAGCGTGGCCAATATTCCACGGATGACGACTGAAGAGATCACGTATCGGGATGTTCATTTCCCGGTCGGCAGCATGTTATTCTTCCCTGTCAGTATTGCCGGGCGCGATCCGTCAGTATTTGACGATGCCGATACCTTTGATCCCGAGAAGAAACGCTCAGTCCGGCATATTGCCTTTGGTCGTGGAATGCATATCTGCCTGGGGCAGTTTATTGCCCGCGCCCAGATTGCGGAAGGCATGCATCTGATCGCCCAGCGCGTCAAGAACCCGAAACTGACCGGAGAGGTGACCTGGCGTCCGTTCTACGGGGTCTGGGGACTTGAAGGCCTGCCGATTGAGTTTGAACAGGCTCCGGCAGCCTGACGGAGGTTTCCCAGATGCCTAAGATTACATATATCGAGTATGACGGTGAAGAGCATGTCGTGGAAGCGTCGGAAGGCAGTACTGTCATGCAAACTGCCGTCGACAATGGCGTGCCCGGAATCGACGGTGATTGCGGGGGCTTCTGTTCCTGCGCCACCTGTCACGTCTATGTGGAACCTGCATGGATCGACAAGGTCGGCCCGCCGAACGATGACGAAGCCGCCATGCTCGATTATGCAGGCAACATCCGGGACAACAGCCGCCTCGGATGCCAGATAACCATCACAGAAGAACTTGACGGCCTGGTCGTCCGGACACCGGAATCCCAACACTAGAGGGGGAGGGGGAGCATTCTGCTACACGGTGCAATCAGTATGCTCCCCCGCTAGAATTTAAAAAACATAAACAAGGCGGCACTGCCCTTTGGCGGTAGTGTCACAATATATCATCAGGCAGATGAAGGAAACCGCACCGGCGCTTGTTTGCCCGGTCCCTGTTTCACATAAAAGGGAAACGGCGGGATTCCGGCAAACTCAGTGCGCCGTAATCAGGACTGAGCCACGGCAGGAATTCTTGCACCCTATAGTAACGGCTGATATAGTATGTAACTCATACAAATATAGGGACGTTTTCACAACGAGAGTTACAATGGCTGAAGTCGCACAACCTGTTGATGCAGAAATCAAATATCTGATCCCCACTTCCCGGATCAACCGCCGTTTCTGGGCGCCAGGGGCGGAGTATAACACCGGGGAGTACCAGCCTTATCCGGTAAAGATTCACAACGCCCGGCTGGCAGCGGAGCCCTTTTCCCTGGACACCCACGGATTTGCACTCCGCAAGCATGTGACCACAGTGACGGATTTCATGGATAATGAGGCCATCAACACGGTCTATGCCCAGGAAGTTGCGGACATTGCCAGGGACTGGACCGGGGCAGACCTGGTGATCCCCATGGGCGGACAGGTGCGCTCGTCAGGCCTCACCGGACAGAAAGTGCAGCCGCCGGCCGGGGAGGCCCATGTGGACTTCACGCCGAAGACGGCTGAAACAGTGGCGAAAATAATCTATGAAAAAGCCGTGCCCGATGGGCCGGGTTATGACCGCTTCATCATGTTCAGCCTGTGGCGGGCCCTCAGCCCCGCGCCCCAGGACTGGCCGCTGGCGCTGTGTGATTTCAGGAGCATGGACGAAAATGAAGGGACTCCCAACACCAAAGTTGATGTGGATGAGATCCCGGAAGGGGATGCCCTCTTTGCCCCGATCCCGGGGGAGGAGGATATGGTCGCGGCGTCAATCTTCTACCATAATCCAAACCATGTCTGGTGGTATTACCCGGACATGACCCGCGACGAGGTGATCTTCATTAAATTCTATGATTCCGATCACTCCCGGGCCTGGCGGGCGGCCCATACCGCCTTCCACGACACCAGCCATTCTGACGCCGTCGAGCGGGAAAGTATCGAGTTCCGGGCGATTGCCTATTTTTCCAAGGAATAGACAGAGGAAGGGGCCCGTTTCCGGGCCCCTCACGTGATGCTTATTTTTTAGTTCCGGGCATGGCCTGGCCGGTTTCTTCGGCCAGTTTCTTGCGGCGCAGATAATCGGGGTCGTTCTCATAGGATTTGAGGGCCTCGACGATTTCCGCATTTTGGTCCTCGATGGTCGGGACGAATTCCGGATAGGGCAGGATCCAGAAGTCGCCACGCTTGACGGCTTGCAGGCAGATCCGGCCCAGGTCAACCGGATCAAACCCGCCCTCGATCACCGATTTCAGGTGGGCGAAGACATTTTCGTCGCGGCCATAATAGCCGGTTTTGCCGTATTTTTCCGGCCGGGTTTCCACGGCCCGGTGGATGTTGGTATTGACCGCGCCCGGGCACAGGATGGACACGCCGATATCAAACTTGTCCATTTCCACCCGCAGGGATTCGGAAAACCCGCGAACCGCAAATTTGGTGGTGCAGTAAATGCTGGTGGTGGGCAGGGCGACGAAGGCGGACATGGAGGCGGTATTGAGGATGTGCCCACCCTTGCCGGTTTCGATCATCCGCGGCATGAAAGTCATGACGCCGTTGATCATGCCTTTCAGGTTCACGTCAATCTGCCAGTCCCAGTCATCAAAGGTGGCCTGTTCGATAGGGCCGAACTGGCTCACCCCGGCGGTGTTGCACAGCAGCTGGACCGGACCGAATACCTCTTCCGCTTCATCGGCGGCCCGGGCGTAAGCTTCCCGGTCGGTGATGTCCAGTTGAAGGGCATGGACGTCGACCTGCTTGTCGCTAAAATATTCCATGGCCTCGTCGAGGTGGTTTTGCCGGACATCGGCAATGACCACTTTCATGCCGGCTTCTTCGGCAAACACCTTGGCCTGGCCGAGGGCGACGCCGGAGCCGCCACCGGTGACAAAGGCTACTTTTCCTTTAAGATCCTGCATTTTTCACTCCTGTTGAATTTCAAATTTTGGCCCGGTACCTAGTCTGCTTTCGGCAGGCCGAAAAGATTATGCATGCCTTCGTGGCGTCCCAATCCGCCATACAGATCAAAGCCGCGGTCGATATAATTCCTGAGCGGATCATCGTCATGCAGCGGCGGGATCTTGGCGACCGAGGCGGTCCATAAAAAGACCGCAAGGATGCAATAATCGGTGTAATTGGGGCTTTCCCCGCCGATCCAGGGGCTCTCTTCCAATAGCTCGCGCAAAGGCTCCAGTTCGGGCGGTACCAGCGGCAGGCGTTCCTCGCGCCCGGCCTGGACGTTTTCCAGTTTTTCCCCGCCGAGGAACATCTGTTCCCGGCTGGTGCGCACATATTCCCGGTCCTGGGGCATGGACAGATCATGATAGTCCAGGATGTAACAGCGGAACCAGGGAGAAATGGCAGTACGCCAGAGCCAGCTGTCGATGAACTTGGTCAGGTTCCTGTGGCACTGGCTTTCAAACAGCATCGGCCGATCGGGATATTTTTCATCCAGATATTCGGCAATTTCCCAGCTGTCCTTGACCCAGTGGCCGTCATCAACAATCACCGGCAGGCGATCGGAAAAGCCGTTGGTCAGTTCCTCGATCCCGGTAAAACCGTTGGGGATCAGCTCCAGGTCAAAACCCTTGTGTTTCAGGGCGTATTTGGTGCGCCAGACAAAGGGGCTGATGGTGCAGCCGCTTTCCAGCACCAGATCATAGAGGGTGATCGTATTATTCTTGGCCATGACTCTACCCCCTATTTTTTGGTTTTTTCCGCCAGGACTTCGTCAAACAGCGGGTTGGAGGTCAGGAAGCTGATGGCTTCCTTGCGCTCCTCGTTGATCTCCTCGTCCGGGAAGGAGGCCAGGATGGCGTCAAAGCGTGTTTTGGTGCCTTCCTTGAACTCCCGATGGGTGATGATATAGAGGTCATTCTGCCGGATGCCTTTCAGCACCCGTTCGCCGACTTCTTCCTTGGTCATCCACAGGGGGGAATTGGGACGCTTTTCGAGGTTTTCCTCGAATTCCCGATAACCGCTGTTTTCTTTGTATTTTTCCGGGCGCAGTTTGCCGGAATCGCTGATTTTGGTCTGCACCGGGCCGGGGCAGAAGGCCGACACGCCGATATTATCGGGCGCGAGCTCGCCGCGGATTGATTCCGACATACCGAGGACGGCCGACTTGGCGGCAATGTAAATGGAGGACCAGGGGATCGGGATCAGCGCCGCCTTGGACGCGGTGGTTACGATCTGCCCGCCTTCGCCATGTTTCTTGATCCGCGGCAGGAAGGTGACAAGGCCGTTGATAACCCCGCCCAGGTTGACGCCCATGCCCCAGTCCCAGTCGTCATAGGTGGCGTCGGCCACCAGACCGCCGATGCCGATGCCGGCATTGCCGATCAGGATGTGGACATTGCCGAACCATTCCTCGGTCTGGTCCGCGGCCTTGGCAAAGGCTTCCCGGTCGGTGACGTCCAGAACGATGGTCCTGACCTGATCGTCGGCGCCCAGGTATTCCCGGGCCTCGGCAAGGGCCTGTTCCTGGATATCGGCAAGCACCACATTGGCGCCTGCATTTACGAGAGCCCGGGCAATGCCCAGGCCAATGCCGTTGGCACCGCCGGTAATAAAGGCGGTCTTCCCGGCTACATCAGCCATAGGAGCTTTCATATCATTCTTTTCCTTGCTTGGAGAGGACGTCGACGCGATCGTCAAGCTTGACTTCTTCACGCATCTTGTTGGGCATAGTCAGGGCGGCGTTAGTGCCGTCGCGTTCCATCATGCGATTGTACCAGGCCATAAGGTGGGGGGTATCCTCCTCATTCATGATGTCCTGGTAGCCCATGGGCATGGGATGGGCCATGGCAAAGACGGAGATGTCCGCCAGGGTGAACTGGTCGCCAAGGATCCAGTCCTTGCCGTGTTCCCTGAGGGCGCTGTCGATTTTAGTGACGGAAGTTTCCACCTGGCGGCGCCATTCCTTGAGCCGCTCTTCCGGGTAGCCTTCGGTCGCGGTGATGCGCCATTTGTCCTGTTGTTCCTTGAGGGGAATTTTCTGGAGTTTCGCTTCGAATTCCTCGGGAGTAAGGTCCTTGACCAGGCTCTTGATCATCCAGTTCCAAGCCAGGTAGCTCAGCGCCGGGCAGAAATATTCGTCGACCCATTTGGTCCAGATCCGCATCATGGCCTTGCCATATTCATCGGCCGGGCGCAGGGCCGGTCCCTCGAAAACGGCGTCAACATATTCGTTGATCACGGTTGATTCGTTGATCACCTTGCCGTCATGGACAATGACCGGCACCTGGCCGTTGGGATTGATTTTCTTGAACCATTCTTCGTGCTGCTCGAATTTGTTCAGAGCGACGTAATGACTGTTAAAGTCTACGCCTTTTTCTTTCAGGGCGAGAAGAACTTTCAAGGTATTGGCGCCGGGCTCGGCGTGATAAACGTCTAGCATCAGTAGGTCCCTATATTTCGTATGATTAGCTATTTTGATTTTTTTCTATTTTACCGGCAGGAAATTGATTAGTAACAGGCCTGAAATTATCCTATTATAAAAACTAATAGCTAATTACCTCATATATAACATAGATCAAGAGAGGTGACATGGGGCCCTAAACCTATTATAACAAATGTTATTTTAGAAAGATGTGGGATATAAACTGAACTATAAGCGGGACAGATTTTGTTCTGAAAAATATAGGGAAAACTGAAATATGACCCAACGGGATGAACTTGTTCGGTTCCTCAAAAATGCCCGTGCCCGAATCAAACCCTCGGATGTGGGCCTGCCCGAAGGCGGTCGCCGCCGCACCTCCGGTCTGCGCCGCGAGGAAGTCGCGACCCTCACCGGCATGAGCGTCACCTGGTATACCTGGTTCGAACAGGGGCGGGAGGTGCAGCTCTCCAGGGCCATGCTGGAAGGGTTAAGCCGGACCCTGCTGCTTAATCCCCAGGAACGGGAGTATCTGCTCGCGCTTGCCCGAAAACGCCCGCGCCCGCTTGTGGTCGCTCAGGATGAAGTCATCCATCCCGCCACCCAGCAGATGATGGACGGACTGAATATTCCGGCCCAGGTCATCACCGAGGACTGGACGGTTATCGGCTGGAACCACATCGTGACCAGACTGTTCCGGGACTATGCGGAACGCCCGGCGTCGGAGCGAAACCTGTTCAAGATCCTCATGCTGGATAAAAGATACCGCAAGGACCCCGACAGTTTCCGGGAGATGGCCAAACGCCTGACCGCCCGCTTCAAATGGGACTACAGCCGGACCAACCAGACCGAAAAGTTCGATGCCATCATTCAGGAGATGCTGAACAAAAGCAAAACCTTCAAGGAGTTTTGGTTTCAGTCGGACATCATCGCCCATCTCGAAGGTGTTCATACTGTAACGGCGCCCGAATTCGGCGACATCACGGTCCGGCACACCTCCTACACAATAGAAGAAGCCCCTTCCCAGAGGCTAATTCTGTTTGTGCCGACAGATGACGTGAGCCGGGAACGGCTGGATCAGGTGGCCTTGTCAGACTCCTGAACTTCCAGCCCGCCGGCCGCGACGGCCTTACCATAGGGTTTCATTCCCAGCCAGAATATATAGGTGGCCACGGGGCCGAAGATGACGCCTGTGAGAACCAGGGAATAACGAATTCCGGCCTCGCCAAAAATATACTGGGTCATGGCGGCCAAAATGATGGGACCTAAGCCAAAGCCGATCACATTCATGGTGAACAGGAACAGGAAAGTCACCTGGCCCCGGAATTTGTTGGGGGTCACGATCTGAAGGGCGGCATTCTCCACGGGGGCGGCCATGCCATTGAATATCCCGGCGATCAGGCCCAGTCCAACCACCATCCAGGGATTGGGCAGGAGGGGAGCCAAAGCAAAGGGTATGGTGATCATGGTGCTGTAAACCACCACGCGCATATTGGCGTCATGATAGCCTTTTTTCCAATAATGTTCCCCGAACCAGCTGCCAAGGAACAGACCGATCGGCATGGAGATCAACATGGTGACCCCGGTTACGGGACCAATAAAATCGGGTGTCCAGCCATAAGTGCGGATATAAAATACAACACCCCAGGCGCCCACGGCCGCCATCTGGGCCGACCTGATGGCCAGCCCCAGGAACAGAGGCAGGTAGACCGCCCGGTTGTGCCAGACAAATTTAAAGACTTCGGTAATTGGCTGGGAGTCCTTGGAGGCCTGCCCGTGTCTCGGGGGTTCCGTCACCGTCAGCATCAGCAGAGCGACAATGACCCCGGGAAGGCCTGCGGAAATGAGGACCATCTGCCAGCCCGCCAGTTCGCCGACAACTGGGAAAGTGAAACTCCTGTCCCCGATGACGCCAATCAAAAGGCCGCCAAAAATCGAGGCCATGCCGATTCCCAATACAAATCCCATGTTCATGCCGGCGATCGCCTTGGGCAGTTTCTGCGGCGGGAAATAGTCGGATAGCAGGGAATAGGCGGACGGTCCGCTTGTGGTCTCGCCCACGCCAACCCCGACGCGGCCGATAAAAAGCTGCCAGAAATTTGACGCCAGGCCGCAAAAGGCGGTCATGACGCTCCAGATGGCGATCCCGGCGGCCATGATCTTTTTCCGGTTGCCCCGGTCCACCAGCCGGGCGACGGGAAGGCCGAAGATGCTGTAGAATACGGTGAAGGCCACACCCAGGATCAGGCTGGTTTCAATTTCTGTTAGCTGCAGGTCGCGTTTGATGCTTTCCGCCAGGAGGTTCAATATGTTCCGGTCGAGGAAGTTGACCAGGACCGCCAGGGCGAGGACAAAGACGCAGTACCAGGCTTTGCCGGGCGAGGGATAGGTCCGTTCCTCCGCAGCTGGAGGCGCAGGATGTTCCGCACCAATTGCATAGTCTTCATGTTCCACATCACCAACAGTGTCAGTGAGGATCGGTTCCGGAGTCCCCTTGTCGCTATATGAAGCGCCCGTCATATTTGTCTCCCAATTATTTTGTTAGTCTCCCAAACAAATTAGGCCGCAAAGAGGGTTTCTGGTCAAGAGTTAGAAAAACTAACAGGATAAATGAACAGTTTTCTGCGGGTATGGGGCCGGCTTAGCTATTCAGGCTGCGCAACACTCCCGGGATCAGGCCCACCAGCAACATACACAGGATGACCGGCACCAGCAGGGTCTGCATGAAGCTGGCAAACCCAAGCCCCATGCCCACATACCAGCCGCCGAGCAGCGGGCCCAGGATTGCGCCGATGCGCCCTAGTGCGATGGTGATGCCGATGGCGGTGGACAGGATGTGCGGCGGATAGAATTTCGGGCCCAGCGCCATCAGCGACAGGTGCGCCCCGGCCACACCGCCGCCTGTCAGCAGGATCAGGATGCCCCAGGACAGGGGCTGAGCCGGGATCAGGCTGAATCCGACGATCACCAGGATCACTACCCCGTAGGCGCTGAGGAAAGCCCTGACGGTCTGCTCCCGGTCCAGCAGCCAAGACAGCAGGAAACCGCCCAGCAAGCCGCCGATCTGCATCACGGAAGCGAATCTTGCCGCCTGGTCCGCGCTGAAACCTGCACTGGGCAGAAGCGTGGGCAGCCAGCTGACCAGACTGTACATGGTCAGGGAATTGATAGTGAACAGGCCGGCATAGACCAGGGTGGCGCGAAGATAGGATTTTTCAAACAGGGCGCGCCAGGCGGAAAGGGTGGATTTTTCCCGGTCGGGAAACAGCTGTCTCAATTGCTCGGCGCGAGCGGGCGCACGGAGTCTGGTCAGCAGCCGATCAAGGCTTTCGTGTCTGCCCGCGCGCAACAGGTAGCCGGGAGAATCCGGCAGGATCAGATAGAGCAGCAGGGCGATCAGCAGCGTGACGAAGCCTGACATATAGAAAATCATCTGCCAGCCGCCCAGGCTTACCAGCCAGGGCACCACCAGTCCCGCCCCGGCGGCACCCAGGGAAACGCCGCAGGAGACAAAGACAATGATACCGGCCCGCCGCCGCTTCGGAGCCAGTTCCGCCACCAGGGCGGTGACATTGGGCAGGCAGGCGCCCAGTGCCGTTCCGGTCAACAGCCGCCAGAAGGTGAATCCGCCGATGGAGGAAGAGAAGCCGGTGCCGATGGTGAACAGGGCAACGGCCAGCAGGGAGGGAATAATCAGTTTACGTCGCCCGAACCGGTCCCCCAGCGGGGCGAGCAAGAGGGCGCCGGCGCCAAGCCCGAGCAACACCGCGGCGAGGGCCGGGCCGAAGCCGGCGGCGTCACCCTCCCAGGACGGCAGGATATAGGGCAGCGCCAGCGGCAGGGCGGCCAGGTCATAGCCGTCAATCAGCATCACCAGGGTGCAGAGCGACAGCGACAGGATCAGCGGCGCGCCAAAGGAAAGCCCGTCAAAGACCGTCTGCAGGGAATAATCCTGCGTCGTCTGTTTTGCGCTGCTCAATGAGTCCTCCCCTGCTTATGTCACTTTCTGCCTCTGATATTGTAACGCAGGTTATCAGCGATATGTCAAACCACCGTGCAGAATCAAGCTGTTGGCCGTTCTTTGTTGGTGATCGGGCAATTTTTCCCGACGATCTGCTTGCTATTAAAGTAACAAATGTTATTATTGGATTGTGCCATGAATAAATACCAAAGTAAATGGCTGGAGGTTTCAAAAGAGGAGATTGCGGGATGGATAAATTTCCGTCGACTATTCAATTCACCGGACTCAATACCCCCATTCGCGCCGAGGCATCGGTTCGGGACCTGGTTGTCGAGGGGGAGATTCCCCCGGAAATCCAGGGGGCTTTTTTCCGGGCCGTGCCCGATCCGGCCCATCTGCCGATGTTTGAAGATGATATTGCCCTCAATGCGGACGGTATGATTGCCCGTTTCCTGTTCGGGGACGGCCATGTGGATTATGACATCCGCTATGTGGAAACCGCCCGTTACCTGGCGGAGAAAAAGGCGCGCAAGGCGCTGTTCGGTAAATACCGCAACCCCTTTACCGACGATCCCTCCGTGGAAGGGGTGGACCGGACTGTCTCCAACACCACGCCGATCTGGCATGCCGGGCGGCTGTTTATGACCAAGGAAGACGGCCGCGCCTATGAGGTTAATCCCCATACGCTGGAAACCATCGGCTCCTGGGACTATCACGGCGCCCTGAAATCGCAGACCATGACGGCCCATGCCCGCATCGACCCGGAAACCGGGGAAATGTTCTTCTTCGGCTATGAGGCCGACGGACTGTGCAGCAAGGAAATTTCCTATTGTATCGCCGACAAGGACGGCAACCTGGTGTCCGAGCAATGGTTCGAGGCGCCATATGTTTCCGCCATGCATGATTTTGTCATCACCGAGAAATATGCAATCTTCCCGCTGTTTCCGACCACAGCCGATCTGGACCGGATCAAGGCCGGCGGTCCGCACTGGGCCCACCAGCAGGACCTGGAAAGCTGGGTCGCGGTGATGCCGCGGTATGGCAAGGTGGAGGATATCCGCTGGTTCAAGGGACGCAAGGGTGTGTCCTGCTTCCATCTGGTCAATGCCTTTGATGACGGCGATAAAATCCATATGGAACTGTGTCTGTCGGACACCAATGCCTTCCCCTTCATGCGTGAAGCGGGCGGCATCCACTGTGACCAGTCTGAGATCGGCGGCGGCCTGATCCGCTGGACCCTGGATATGTCCAGGAATGACGACTCTATAGCCGAAATCCCGCTTGGCCCGCCAGGCGACATGCCGCGGCTCAGGGACAAGGACCAGGGCCGGCCCTACGAGTCCGCCTGGTATCTGAGCATGAACCCGGAAGGCGGTCCGCCGCTGCCGGGCGGCCCGGTGGGCGTGGCCTTCAACGCCCTGCTCAGGATCGAGCCCGCAACCGGCCGTCTTGACATGATGCCACTGGGCTTTGGTATGGGGCTCAATGAACCGGTGCATATCCCGGCCAGGGATCCGGACCATGAAGGCTGGCTCATGTGCGTGGTCGACCGCCAGGTTGACGATAATCTCTTTGAGTCCGAGCTCTGGATCATCGACGCGGGTAATGTCTCCCAAGGGGCCGTGGCCAAGGTGCTGTTGCCGATCCCCATGAAAGCGCAGGTGCACGGCTGGTGGGTACCCGCCGACCAACTGGCGCAGGCCCGGGCCGGCAAGTGACCGGGCAGGACTAAGGGGTTGGCTGAAGCAAAATCAGAGACGCTGAACAGCTTTTCGATGCTCCATCTCGGCATCGTCCTCGGGCTGTTGTCGGCGATCGGGCCCATTTCCATCGACCTGTATCTGCCGGCCTTTCCGGCCATGGCCGGGGAGCTGTCCGCTTCGCCGGATCAGGTGCAGCTGACCCTGTCGGTATTCTTCCTGGCGCTGGCCGTGGCGCAGATCCCGGTGGGCCTGTTCGGTGACCGTTATGGACGCAAGCTGCCCCTATACCTGGGGCTTGGCCTGTTTGTCGCCGCCTCTGTCGCCTGCGCGGCCACCAGCGGTATAACGCAGCTGATCCTGTTGCGCTTCGTCCAGGGCTTCGGGGTTTGCGCCGGCACCGCCGTGTCCCGGGCCATGATCCGCGACCTGGCCTCCGGCCATCATGCCGCCCGGCTGATGGCCAACAGTTTCCTGATCATTGGTATCTCGCCGATCCTGGCGCCGCTGGCCGGCAGTTTCCTGATGACGGTGATGCCCTGGCGGGGCCTGTTCCTGGTGCTGGCGGCGATCGGCCTTTTTGCCATTCTGCTGGTGCGCTTTTACCTGCCGGAATCCCTGCCGCCGTCGGCCCGGCTGCAAAAGGGAGCCTCCATATTACCCAAATACCGGGCGCTGCTGACCAACCGGCGGTTTTTTGCCAGCGCCTTTGTCGCCGCTTTCGCCACCACCATTCCCTTTTCCTACGTCACGGCGGCGCCGTTCGTTTTTTCCAAAATTTATGGCCTCGACAGCATGGAGTACAGCCTGTTGCTGGCGCTCAATGCCTTGTGTTCCATTGCCTCCACCCAGTTTTCGCCGGGACTGATGAAGCTCTGGGGCCCCAGAATGGTATTGCGTTCGGTCGGGGCGGTCGGTGTGCTGTTGACCATAGTGCTGACCCTGCTGCTGGCGGCGGGGGTCATGAACCTGATCATTTTTATGATCTATTCCATGCTGGTCTTTACATTGTCCGGCCTGATGCTGACGCCAGCCGCTGTTGCGGCGCTGGATACGGTGAAGGAAAATGTCGGCGCTGCGGCCGGGACGCTGGGTACCATCCAGCTGGCGATTGTGGCCTCAGCCAGTGCGCTGATTTCCGTGTTGCCGGATACAAGTGTAGTGCCGCTGGCTGGCGTTCTGGGCGGGGTCTTTGTCTTTTCCTGGGCGCTGACCTCCGGCGAAGAGGAGCTGCATCCGGAAGAACCACATAATCAAGGGGAGAGTCCAAATGGGGACAACTAATTTGCCGCCAGGCCTGACTCAAGGGGCGCTGAATGCCGCCATGAAGGGCTTTGCTGCGGTAGTCGGCGAGAAATACCTGTTTTTCGAGCCGGAAGACGTAGACAGCTATGCCGACAAATTCGCGGTCAATGACGACCTGCACCAGACCCTCGGCGCCATTGCGCCGGCCAGTGCCGAGGAAGTCCAGGCCATCGTCCGCATTGCTGCCGAGCATAAGGTGCCGCTCTGGCCAATCAGCCGCGGCAAGAACCTTGGTTACGGCGGCTCCGCCCCGGTCATGTCCGGTACCGTGGTGCTCGACCTGTCGCGCATGAAGAAGATTGAAATCGACGAGGAAAACGGCACCGTGCTGCTGGAACCCGGGGTCGGCTTCTATGATCTCTATGACTATCTCAAGGAAAATAACATCAAGCTGTGGCTGTCGGTGCCCGGTAACAGCTGGGGCTCCGTGGTCGGCAATGCGCTCGACCGCGGCGTCGGCTATACGCCGTATGGTGATCACACCTCCAAGATCTGCGGCATGGAAGTGGTGATGCCGGACGGCGATCTGGTGCGTACCGGCATGGGGGCGCTCACCGACTCGCCGACCTGGCTCCTCTATCGCTATGGTTATGGCCCGGCCTGGGACCAGATGTTCGTCCAGTCCAACTTCGGCGTCGTCACCAAAATGGGTCTGTGGCTGATGCCGGAACCGGAATCGGTGATGGGCATGGATGTGGAGTTCAACAACCCGGAAGACCTGGGGCCGCTGATTGATACGCTCGGGCCCCTGCGCCGCGAAGGCTTGTTGCAGCAGTCGCCGACCATCGGCAACTGGCTCCGCGCTGCGGCGATCCTCACCACCCGGGATGAATGGACCGACAAGCCCGGCGCCCTGTCCGACGAGGTGATTGCCGCCATCCGCAAGAAATACGGCATGGGCTGGTGGGGTGTCAGCCTCAGGCTCTATGGCCGGGAAGGCGTTAACAAGGCGGCCTACGCCATCCTGGAAAAGGCCATGACCGACCTGAAGCCCATGCGGGTCAAGCCCACCTCCTGGCGTCAGGGCGAACCGTTGGAAAACACCGGCTGGGTCGGGGTGCCGCTCACGTTCCCGATGCAGAATTCCAACTGGCACGGCGGGCGCGGCGGCCATATCGGCTTTTCGCCGGTGCTGCCCCAGTCCGGCACGCTGGCCATGCGGCAGTTCAAGCGCACCTATGCCCGCTACAAGGAGTTCGGCATGGATTACCAGGCGAGTTTCGCTTTCGGTGAACGTCACCTGATCAATGTCAACGCGGTGCTGCTCAACAAGGATGATCCGGACATGATGGGCCGGGTCGATCCATTCCTGCGGGCGCTGATCAAGGATTCCCGGGCGGAAGGTTACGGCGAATACCGCACCCATCTCGACTATATGGATACGGTGGCGGCGACCTATGACTTCAATGACCATGCCCTGCTGCGCCTCAATGAAAAGGTCAAGAATGCCCTCGATCCGGCCGGCATCATTGCCCCCGGCAAAAGCGGCGTCTGGCCCAAACGCTATGACGGGGAGAGGACGAAATGAGCGGGAGGTGTGCGATGAAACGAAAAGCTGGTCGACTGTTGGCAATCACCCTGCTTTCCGGACTGTTCACCATTTGCGCACGCGGCGAGGAAGCGGCAATGCTGGACGGCAAGGCGCTGTTCCATGAAAAATGCGCCATGTGTCACCGGGTGATGGGTATGGGCACCGGGCTGCTGGCGCGCCGGGTCGATGAGCCATTTCTGGAAAAACGCACCGACCTGACTGCGGATTATGTGATCCACGCCGCCCGCAGCGGCATCGGCAATATGCCGGCAATCCCGCGGGGCGAGGCCTCGGACGAACAGCTTGAGGCCATCGCCACCTATCTCGCCGCCGGAAATGCGGAGTAAGTTTATTTCTTGATGATCAGGGAGGCGGGACGCTTGCGCGGCACCCATTCGCCACGGCCCGGGAATTTGCTGAGGATTTCCCCGTCCCACAACCGCACCGTACGGCGATGGAAGCGCCAGGTGCCGTCATTGCCTTTCACGGCGTGATCGTCATAATAGCCGGTGAAGCGCAGCAGGTAAGGCGGTTCGCCCTCGCATTCGGTGACAAAAGCGAAGCTGCGCATTTTGACCGAGCCGTCTTCCTGCGGCATATACTGAGTCTGGGTGACATGATGCTGGCGGCCGGGAAAACCCGGCGCATTGCGGTAATGTTCGGCGATGCCGCGGATGCCGTCATGGCCTTCCCAGATATCCGGGTCTTCGAAGACTTCTTCGACCATGCGGGCGTCGGGGGTGAAGCACTCGACAAGCGCCTCCACATCGCCCGTATCCAAAGCCCAGCTATAGTTGGCAATCAGGTCCTGTAGGGCCAGTCTGTCTTCAATCTGCAGTTTCACCGCCGTTCTCCCGGTAATTAGTTTGTTAGGCCTTGCATTAATAATAACATATGTTACAGTTGTAAACAAGAATTGACCCGGAACAGGGTATCAGGGAGTTGTTTCATGATAATCATTACAGGGGCCTCCGGCCAGTTTGGCCGTGCAGCGGCCGAATTACTTCTGACAAAAGTGCCGGCAGATCAGGTGATCCTGACGTCGCGCAGTCCGGACAAGCTGGAAGACTTCAGGAAACAGGGCGCCCACGTGCGCTATGCCGATTTTGACAATAAGGCCTCCCTTGGTGCGGCCTTTGCGGGCGGCACCAAAATGCTGCTGATCAGCACGGCGCGGGTCGGCACCCGGGTGTCCCAGCATCGCAATGCCATCGAGGCGGCGGTGGCGGCCGGGGTCGATCATATCGCCTATACCTCGATCATCAGCGCCGACGAGCCCGGAAATCCGGCTATTGTCAAACTGGACCATCGGGCGACCGAGGAAATTATCGAGCAGTCCGGCGCCGACTGGACTTTCCTGCGCGACAGCCAGTATGCGGAAGCCATCGCCGGGGCCATGGTGCCGGGGGCGCTGATCGCCGGCAAGCTGCCGGACAATTGCGGTGACGGCAAGGTGGCCTTTGTCTCCCGCGAGGATTGCGTGGCGGTGGCGGTGGGCGTACTGACCCAGGAAGGTCATCGCCGAAAGGCCTACGACCTGACCGGGCCGGAACTGCTGTCCATTCCCGAAGCCATGGCCATCGCCAGCGAGATTATCGGCAAGGAGATCGAGGTTATTCCGGTCGATGACGAGGCCATGTTTGCCTATTTTGATTCCCTTGGCGCTCCGCGTCACGCCAGCGATATTGTGCCCGATGGCCCGATTCCCTGGTCCAGCGACGACATGGTGACCTTCGGCCAGGCCATCAAGGAAGGCTATTTCAACAAGATCAATGACAATGTGGAACGCATCACCGGCCGGCCGCCGAAAAGCCTGCGCGCAGTGATGCTGGAACATAAATCCATGTGGCCGGTGTAAAGAGGCGTTAGACCAATGAAGATGAGTATAAAACTGCTTTGTGCTGCAGTTCTTGGACTGTTTTGCGCTGCTTGTAATGACAGCGCACAGATGTCTGCGCCTGAAGTCGGCGCTGGTGAAAACTGGCCCATGCCGGGTGGAGACGGCAATGACAGCCATTATTCCCGCCTGACCGACATCAACAGGGATAATGTGAGCCGGCTCGGGCTCGCCTGGTCCTATGATATGGGTACCGGCCGGGTTCAGGAAGCAACTCCGGTGGTAATCGACGGCATCTTGTACACCAGCGGTAACCTGGGTCGGGTATATGCTCTTAATGCTGTTACCGGCGAGGAACTCTGGACCTTCGAACCCGATGTGAATATGCAGGTCAACCGGGTGGTCTGCTGTGACCAGGCCAACCGCGGGATTGCGGTGAGTGACGGCAAGGTCATGGTCGGGGCGCTGGACGGCATCCTCTATGCCCTGGACCAGAAGACCGGCGAGGTGGCCTGGCAGGTGGATACTATTGTCGACCACAGCCGCGGTTATTCCAGCACCGGTGCACCGGAAGTGGCCGGGGACCTGGTGCTGATTGGTAACGCCGGGTCCGAATTTGATGTGCGCGGCTATGTGACCGCCTATCATATCTCTGACGGCTCACAGGCCTGGCGCTTCTACACCATTCCCCATGACCCGGCGCTTGGCCCGCAGGAAAATGAGGATTTGGAGAAGGCGCTCGAAACCTGGGGCGAGAACAGCCGCTGGGATATTGGCGGCGGCGGTACGGCCTGGGACGCCATTGTCTATGATGATCGTTTTGATGTGATCTATGTGGGTACCGGAAATGGCGGGCCTTATTCCCACGCCTCCCGTTCCGGCGGCGAAGGGGATAACCTCTACTTGTCCTCGATTGTGGCGCTGGACCGCAAAACCGGCAAGATGAAATGGTATTACCAGGAAACGCCGCGCGACAGCTGGGACTTTACCGCGACCCAGCCCATGACCCTGACCGACATGGAAGTGGGTGGCGAAGTCCGCCCGGTCATCATCCATACACCCAAGAACGGCTATCTTTATGTTGTCGACCGGATTACCGGCAAACCGGTGGCGATCAACGCCCTGGTGCGGACCAGTTGGGCCGACGGCTATGACATGGAAACCGGCCGGCCAAACATGACGCCGGAATATTCCGACTATGGTACCGGGCCGAAGATTGTCTTCCCGTCCTCCGCCGGGGCGCGCAACTGGTACCCGCCGGCCTATGATCCGGAGAGCGGCATTTATTATGCTGCGGTGCTGGATATGGGGAACCTGATGTACAACCTGCCTGGCAAGCAGCCGCACCGGGAGAAGGGCCTCAATGCCGGGGCGTCGCTGATTTTCACCACCAGCCTGGAAGGCTTTCTCGAGACCATGCCACCGGCGTTGAAAGAGCAGATCGAAGCCTTGCCGCAGATGGACTGGGTGCGGGAAAATCCGGGCTTTTCCCAAGTGCGGGCCACCGATCCATTGACCGGGAAAACCATCTGGGCGGCGGACGCCGAAGGCTGGCAGGACCGTAGCGGCATGCTGGTGACCAGGTCCGGCCTTCTGTTCCATGGCTCTATCGGCGGCAAATTTTATGTCCGTGATGCGGCCACAGGCGAAGCCCTGAAAGAAATCGATACCGGCTCGGCGATCATGGCCGGGGCTGCGACCTACAAGGTGGACGGCGTGCAATATGTGGCGGTGGCCACAGGCTGGGGCGGTGGCGGCTGGTCCTTCGTGCCGGGCTACAGCGCCCCCTACAAATATGAAAACAGCAACCGGATACTGGTGTTCAAACTGGACGGCGGAGAAGTGCCGAAGCCCGAGGCCCTGCCGCCGCTGGAAGTGGCGCCCGAACCCCCGGCCCAGGCGGACAATGTGACCCCTGAGACAATTGCGAAAGGGGCCCAGCTGTTCTTTGCCAACTGCGCGCTGTGCCATTCCAATATGGTCCGCTCTATCAGTCCCGACCTGCGGCGGCTGACGCCGGAAAAGCATGAACTGTTCCGGGATATCCTGATGGACGGCCTGCTGGTCGGCATGGGCATGCCGCAATGGGATGACCTGCTGTCGGAAGAGGATGTGGCGGCCCTCCATGCTTATCTGATCGACCTGCAGGAAAAACAGCATGCCCGGGAAAAGGCCCTCAAGGAAGCCGGCAAGCCGCTGGATTCCAAAGGCCTGGTGATCATGTCCAACTATTAATGCCTGTTTTTAACCGGAGCATTCCGGCGAAGACCAATTGAATGAAAAGGAAGATGACAATGGCGACTGTTCTACCTGAAAATGTGAATATCAAACATCCGGACAAGCTGTTTATTGGCGGCGAATGGGTGGCGCCGACTTCGGGCGACAGTATCGAGGTGGTTTCCCCCCATACCGAGGAAGTATGCGCGGTGATTGCCGAAGCGAATGCGGATGATGTCAATGCCGCCGTGGCGGCGGCCCGGCAGGCCTTTGATCATGGCCCCTGGCCGACCATGAGTGTAAGCGAGCGGGCCAATGCCCTGCGCCGCATGGCGGAGATCCTGCGCGGCCGGATACCGGAATTGGCGGCCGCCTTTACTGCGGAAATTGGGGCACTTTCATCCTTTGCACCAGTTGCCGTGGGTGGCGCAGTTGAGACCCTTGCCGCCTATGCCGACATCGGTGAGAATTATGCTTGGGAAACCAGTCGGCCGTCCACAGTGCCCGGCAATACCGCCCATGTCATTCGCGAACCGGTCGGTGTCGTGGCGGCCATTGCGCCCTGGAATATGCCCGGCGCCATCATGACCCAGAAAATCGCCCCGGCTTTGATTAGCGGCTGTCCGGTGATCATGAAACCGTCGCCGGAAACGCCGCTTGAAGCCTACATCATCGCCGAAGCAGCGGAAGAAGCGGGGTTGCCGGCTGGAGTTATAAACCTGGTGACTGCCCACCGCGAAGCCGCTGACCAATTGGTGCAAAATCCGGGCGTCGACAAGATCAGCTTTACGGGCTCGACTGCGGCTGGACGGCACATCGCCAGTGTGGCCGGGGCGCGTATGGCGCGCGTTACGCTGGAACTGGGTGGCAAGTCCCCGGCCATTGTGCTGGATGACATGCCGGCGGAAGTGGCAGGCAAAATCCTTGCCCGCACGATTACCATTCTCAGTGGCCAGGTTTGCGCCATGCTCAGCCGGGCGATTGTGCCGGCGCACCGTCATGATGAAATTGCCGAGGCCATTATTGCCGAGATGAAACAGGTAAAGGTGGGTTCACCACTGGATCCGGAGACAGAAATGGGGCCTGTGGCCATGAAGCGGCAACTGGAGCGCATCGAGCATTATGTGGAGACCGGGATCAAGGAAGGCGCGATCCTGGCCTATGGCGGCAGGCGGGTCGAGGGCCTGAAGGGCTATTACTTCGAGCCCACGCTGTTTACCAACGTGGACAACAAGATGACCATCGCCCGGGAAGAAATCTTTGGTCCGGTGCTGTCGCTGATCCCGGCCAGGGATGTTGATCATGCAGTGGAGCTGGCGAACGAGACGGAATATGGCCTCAATTCTTCCGTCTTCACCAATGACGCGGAGGCTGCCTATGCCATCGGTCGGCGGATCCGGGCCGGCAACATGGCGCAGAACGGCATGAATGCAGACTTCACGCTGCCGTTTGGCGGTTTCAAATGTTCCGGCATCGGCCGGGAAGGCGGTGTCGAAGGCCTGACGCCCTATATCGAAACAAAAGTGATGTTACTGCAGACCGGGGAGGCGGCTGAATAGCCGGTTCCTGTTGAATTAATCTATCTCCCTGACTTGGATATCCCGGACCTGTCCTGCAGGCTCCGGGATTTTTTTTGATTATCAGTGCATCGCCTGGCCCAGCCCTTGAATTCAAAAAGGCTGGTAATTCTGTCGAATTATTGATATTGCTTCTTGTAAAAGTAAACTATACCGTTTATTTTTATAAAAAAGGTGGGCAAGAGTATTGTAAGGTTCGACAGACGGGAGAATGAAATGACGAACTTGTTACCTGAGAACATTAACATTAAACATCCGGACAAGCTCTATATCGGCGGCGAATGGGTGTCGCCGAAAAGCGGCCGCAGCATCAAGGTGGTCTCACCGCATACGGAAGAAGTCTGCGCCATTGTGGCGGAAGCCGGCCCGGAAGATGTGAATGACGCCGTTGCGGCGGCCCGGGAGGCCTTTGACAACGGGCCCTGGCCGAGCACGAGTGTCGAGGAGCGGGCCGGGTATCTGCGCCGCATGGGGGAGATCCTCGGAGCGCGTTCGGCTGAACTGTCGGCTGCTTTTACCCATCAGGTCGGCGGTCTTGCCTCCATGGCGCCCATCGGCGCCATGCTCGGCACCAAGAATATGTTTGACTATGCCGAGGTCGGCGAGAAGTTCGAGTGGGTGACGAGCCAGCCGTCCAGTGTGATGGGCTATACAGCGAATGTTATCCACGAACCGGTCGGTGTCGTGGCGGCCATTACGCCCTGGAATATGCCCTATCCTTGTATCACCCATAAGATAGCCCCTGCGCTGATGGCGGGTTGTCCGGTGATTATGAAACCGTCGCCGGAAACTCCTCTGGAAGGCTACATCATTGCCGAAGCTGCCGAGGAAGCGGGCCTGCCGCCTGGTGTGGTCAACCTGGTGACCGCGGAGCGTGAAGCCGCCGATCAGCTTGTGCAGAATCCGGGCGTAGATAAAATCGCCTTTACCGGCTCGTCAGCCGTCGGCAAACATATCGCCAATGTAGCCGGGGGGCGCATGGCCCGCCTGACCCTGGAACTCGGCGGTAAATCGCCGGCGATCATCCTGGATGATTTCCCGACGGAAATCGCGGGGCCGCTCCTCGCTCGCACCATTACGGTCCTTAGCGGCCAGGTCTGCGGTATGCTGAGCCGGGCCATTGTCCCGGCGCACCGCCACGACGAAATTGCCGCAGCGATTGCCGAGGAGATGAAGAAGATCAAGGTGGGCTCGCCGCTCGACCCGGCATCTGAAATGGGGCCCGTGGCCATGAAACGCCAGCTGGAGCGCATTGAGCATTATGTGGAGGTAGGCGTCAAGGAAGGCGCCACCCTGGCCCATGGCGGCAAACGGGTCGAGGGTCTGAAGGGATACTACTTCGAGCCGACGCTGTTTACCAATGTGGACAACAGTATGACCATCGCCCAGGAAGAAATTTTTGGCCCGGTGCTGTCCCTGATCCCGGCCAGGGATGTCGATCATGCGGTCGAACTGGCCAATGAGACGATTTACGGCCTGAACGCGGCCGTCCTGACCAATGACAATGATGCCGCCTTTGCCATTGGCCGGCGGGTCCGGGCCGGCAGTGTCGCGCAAAATGGCATGAATGCCGACTTTGAACTTCCGTTTGGCGGCTTTAAATGTTCCGGGGTTGGTCGTGAAGGTGGTGCCGCTGGCCTGAAGTCCTATACCGAAACAAAGATTATCCTTCTGCAGGACGCTACGGCGACCGGACAGCCGCTATTCGGATAAGACAAACTAATTCTATCCGTACTGATCCCGGGCCTGCAGCAGCAGGGCCCGGGATTTTTCTTGGCGATCGAGAGGCTGTGAGCGCTTTGGGTGCGGTATCTGCTGCCGCCGTGAAACCTTGACATGAAATATAACAAAAGTTACTATTATGAGTTATTTAAAGAGACTGCTGATGTAAGGTGGTCCATCAATGAAAAATATAGGGATCATTCCGGCATTCCTTTGGGCTGCAGGGAACTCTGAGGGAAAGACAATGTTTGATGAAGCCCGCTACCGGGAATATCTCCATCATTTCAATAAACCGGATCACGAAACCCTGCACCGGGAGTTTTTTGCGCCCGATGTGGAGCTGGTAACCCTCGGCAATGTGCTGCGGGGGCAGGAAGGAATCCGCAAATTCTATGCCTATTTCCACAGCTGTGTGCGGGAACATATTGACCTGATCAAGTTCTATCCTACCGAAGGCGGAGCCTGGGTTCATGTGGCCATGCGCCTGGAAGCTTTTGAAGACCTGACCGAACAGGGGCTGGCAAATATCGGCATCCAGCGCATGCCGGCGATTCCCAAAGGAACAGTGTATGAAAATGAGATGTTCATCCACTACCAGCTGAATTCGGAAGGAAAATTGGGATTGTTGCGTTGCGCGGAGTATATACCGCCGATGAATGTTATCGAATGATGAAAATAAAATACTAATTTAAGTACCACAGGTGCCGGGTTTTCTTGACTAGTTCATGTCGGACCTGTAATAAATTTAGGCGTTGAGACGAGGGGTAAACCAGTAAAGTGTCCGAACTTCCAGACCAGACCGGCAAAGACGACGAAACAGGGCCTGAGCACACCTTGCATCAGCTCCTCAAGCTGTATAATCGTCTGATGGTGCCCTTTTCTGTTCATGTGGAGCGGCAGTTCAATATCACCACCAACCAGTTCCGGCTTCTGATGTTGATCGGCCGTCTTGGCAAAACCGCCAGCCATGAGCTGGTGGAGATGACCGGCGTGAATAGCATGAGTGTGAGCCGCGCCGTCGCCGACCTGAAGAAACAGGGCCGTGTCTCGGTGACCAGCGACCCCAATAACCGGCGGCGCAAGACCCTGACCCTGACTGAAGAGGGGCGGCAACTCTATGAGGCCTTGCTGCCGTCCACGCAAAAGGTCATGGATTACCTGTTTGCTGCGCTCAAGCCTGATGAAGTCATGGCTTTTGACCGCTATGTGGAAACCCTGATCGATGCCCTGGAAGCCACTGACGAGGAAGGTCAGTCCAGGTTCCTGGAATATACCCGCCTCTGAATTCCCTTATCCCGATGGCATTTGTCCTGGATTATTGTTAGTATCGCCAACAATAGAGTCTTGACATCATGACGTCACTGGCGTTACCTATTATAACAAATGTTATAATAAAAATATATAGGGAAACGGGGACATGCGAACAGAGCAGGAGCAGAAGAACCTTGACCTGGTTCTGGAGATGTTTGAAGCGGTGCTCAGGCCGCTCGATGCCGATGCGGTGGATCAATATATTTCGCCCGACTATATCCAGCACAGCGCCTTGGCCGAGCCGGGGCGGGAAGCGCTTAAGGCCTATCTCAGGGTCATTCAGAAGCAACATCCCAACGCCACCCAGGATATGAAGCGCTGCTTCGTCGACGGCGATCACGTGATCCTGCACTATCATGTCAAACCGGACCCCGGCGACGTGGGTTTTGTCGTGGTGGATATATTCCGTGTCGAGGACGGCATGATTGTTGAACACTGGGACGTGCTGCAGGATATCGTCACCGACGGTCCCAATCCCAATCCGGTATGCTAAAGGAGGCGAAAATGCGGTTTAAAGACAAGACGGCGCTGGTGATCGGCGGCAACAGCGGGATCGGTCTTTCCACAGCGAAGGGACTGTCCGAGGAAGGCGCGAAAGTTTATATCACCGGCCGGAACCCGGACACCCTGGCGGCAGCGGAACAGGATATCCCCGGCCTCAAGGCGTTCCAGGCCGATATGGCGGACCTGGATGGCCTCACCCCGGTGCTGGATGTTATCCGTGAAGAGACGGGCCGGATCGATGCCTTGTTCGTCAATGCCGGCATCGGCACTTTTATCAATGTGCGGGATGTTACCCCTGAAATCTGGGATCAGGTTCACAACGTCAATCTCAGGGGCGCCTTTTTCACCACCCAGGCCGCTCTGCCATTGATGGGCAAGGGCGGCTCAATCGTCATAACCGGCTCCATTGGCAGTACGCTGGGGATGCCGGGCAACGTCATTTATTCTTCAGCCAAGGCGGGGCTCCGGGCGATGGCGCGGATCCTGGCTGTTGAGCTCGTAAAGGATGGAATCCGTGTCAATGTTGTGAGCCCGGGTCCCATCGAGACGCCGCTGATTAACCGCAATGTCGGCATGGATCCGTCCGAGGTCGATGGCCTTCGTCAGGTGATGATTTCCGGCGTGCCGATGCATAGAATGGGCGAGCCGGAAGAAGTGGCCCGGGCGGCGCTGTTCCTGGCGTCGGAGGAGGCCAGTTTCATCACCGGCATTGACATGTTTGTGGATGGCGGAAGTTTGGAGCTGAGATAATGAGTGATTTATATTCAACCATGGATAATCCGCGGCTGGAATTTGCCATGGAAGTGCGGCTGAAATTCCCGACGGTGCAGATGATTGCCAACACCCCCAACGGCGGCAATCGCTCGGCGGTTTATGTCAATGAGGGTAGCTTCGAAGGACCGCGCCTCAAGGGCAAGGCGGTGCCGGGTTCCGGTGGCGATTATGCCTATTTCCGGCCCGACGATGTGGCGGTATTTGACGCCCGCTATATGCTGGAGGAAGACGACGGCACCCTGATCCTGATCAACAACAAGGGCTTCCTGTGGGGACGGCATCCTGACACCATGACGAGGCTCCGGGACTGGGCCTTTAATGACGGGCCGGCAGTCCCGCACGAGGATTATTACCTGCGCTGTACACCGACCTTTGAAACGCCCATCGGCAAGCATGACTGGCTGACCAAGCATGTCTTTATCGGCATCGGCGAGCGCAAACCGGACGGCAACCTGGTGCGCT
Source organism: Emcibacter nanhaiensis (assembly GCF_006385175.1). Taxonomy (NCBI): domain Bacteria; kingdom Pseudomonadati; phylum Pseudomonadota; class Alphaproteobacteria; order Emcibacterales; family Emcibacteraceae; genus Emcibacter; species Emcibacter nanhaiensis. The sequence continues at coordinate 158,259 of NZ_VFIY01000010.1, read as the reverse complement.
ACTACGCGTTGGTTTAACGCATTTCATTTTGCTGAAAAAATAGGGCGGCTCCAGAATGGAAACCGCCCTTTTGTATGGGAGTTTTGGGAGAGTAATTTCTATAGTTCCCAAGTGAGGGTGAATGTGACCAAATGATTGTCGTAGTTCAGAGTCTGCAGGTTGGAACTTGAATCAGTATATTCATATTCCAGCTTGCCAGTGAAACTTTCGAAAAACGGCGCTTCCAGGCTCGCCCGGATGTAATGTTTTTTGTCCCAGCGTTTTTCTCCCAGATCCAGATCGATATTGGAATAGTCTTTCTGGCGGTAGCGGTAACGGGCGCGAAAGACGGAATCTTCGACAATACCTACGGGAAGCTTGACCCCAACGTCGAAAGTGTGACCCCAATAGACCAGATCATCCGCAATGGTGTCATGCTTGCTCAGTTTGTAGCCCACGTTGATGGTGCGGCCGTCGCCCAGCAGGAAATAGACGGACGCATGGCCGCTGTGGCGGTTGGCGTTACGTTCCAGCAGGTTTGTCTGCTTGAAGTCCTGTTTGAGATATTCGTATCCCCCGGTGACGAAAGCCTTGGTGCCGATCAGGGTGGAGACCGTCGGATTGATCGTATGCATGTCCAGGAAGGATTCTGAACCCAGGGTGATATAATTGTAGCGATAGGCCAGGCCCAAATCCAGATCACCGACTTTGGTGCCAGCTTCCAGGCTGGCACCATGAATTTGCAGGTCAAATTCTGTCAGATCCATATGCAGGCTCTGGGAGAATGTATAGCGCGCTTTCAGTTTGAAATCATCATTCTTGACAAATTGATAGCCTGCCGCACCACCCAGCAACAGCGCCTCGTCCCCCTGGCGGCTGGTAACATCGGTGGCGTCCACTGTGATATTGCTGTCATATTCGGCGCCCACTTCAAGAGACAGTTCAAACGGGGATTTTTCTTCTGCGATGGCCGGAGCGGCACATAAAGACAATAGGACTGCGGTTGCCAGACCAGGCTGTGATTTAATTACTGACATAGCTTTGTTTCCTTTAATTTTATAATTTGTGTGATCATTTCTTAAAAAGCCAACAGCCCGTTGGTAGGGGACTGGGGCAAGGCTGAAGACAGCCCCCGGAGGGGCTGTCTTGGTTTGGCACTATGGTATTGGAATTAATCGTCACCCTGCGCGGCATCTTCCGCTGCCTCTTCTGCTTCCTCTGCAGCGTCTTCAGCGGCCTCTTCAGCAGCCTCTTGGGCTTCTTCAGCAGCGTCGCGAGCGGATTCCCGTGCTTCTTCCGCAGCATCGCGAGCTGACTCTCTGGCCTCTTCGGCGGCGTCTTTCGCGGCTTCACGAGCCTCTTCGGCGGCGTCTTTCGCGGCTTCACGAGCCTCTTCGGCTGCGTCTTTCGCGGCTTCACGAGCTTCTTCAGAGGCTTCTTTGGCAGCTTCACGAGCCTCTTCGGCGGCGTCTTTCGCAGCTTCACGAGCTTCTTCAGAGGCTTCTTTGGCAGCTTCACGAGCCTGTTTAGCTTCTTCGCTGGCCTCTTCGCCGTACTCATGGTCATACTCGTACTCATGGTCATACTCGTACTCGTGTTCGTACTCGTACTCATGTTCGTATTCGTTTTCTACCTCGTTTTCGATTTCGACTTCATCTTCGATTTCGACTTCGGAAACGCTGTCGTCAGTAGAGGAGGAAACCTCGTCAGCGACATCATCGGATACGTTCGGAACTTCCTGGGCCATTGCGGACAGGCTAAGGCTGCCGGCAAACAACAGGCTGAACAGGAAGACTGTTAGGCGTGAAAAAATACTCATGTCGTTCTCTCTTTTTGTTTATTCCGAAATTTTTTGGATTTTGAAGCAAAGAACTATCTAATATTAGACAGGATTCCGTTTAAACCCATATTATTACAAGGAATTGTTGCTTTCTGACGGGGGCAAAAATCTCCGGTATCACCCGTTTGCAACGTGTCCTTCAAGTTGATAACGGCTGGGGGATGTGATTTATTCCCGGAAAATTCAAAAAAACATGAGAGAAAAAACCGGGACTTATTTGTCCCGGTTCCAATGTTCTTCAATGACCTGTGTTTCGCGCTCTGAGCCAAAGGCTTCACCCTTGATCATACTCTGGATGGCATTGTCGATGACAGGGGCTATGGCCTGACTGGCAGTCTGGTAGCTACCGGCGTCGACTGCAGGTTGTCCGACTGTGGCTACGGTAATTTCCACAACCCACTGATTATCCCCTTTGCAGGCGACCCCACGGGTGCCACCCGAAGTGGACGTAATGGAAAATTCGCGACAATATCTGTTGTCGATGCTTTCAAAACTCATGACCGGCGTGGCGACGGTTCCATCCTGTTCATCTATTGTAAGAGGAACGGCGCTCGGCTGGTTTTCCAGAACGGCGAACAGGGCGCTATCCGGCTCGACAGGTCCGGTGCCCGGCTTCGCCAGGATCAGGGTCTGCTCCGGTGCGGTTGATTCCGGCAGGAACAGACTCCGGCCAATACCCAGGCCGATGACAAGCGCTACACTTGCTGCAGCAGCAATTTGCCAGATAGGAGTATGGGATACGGATTTGGACTTACCCCGGAACGGGATGACATCGGCAGTATCGTTCCCGGTTTCTTCTGTTGCCGTTTGTTCCTGGCTGGCGGGAAAGCTTTCCAACATATTCAGTACGGCGTCCGGCAGGGGGCGTTCATCAATATCATGGTAGGCCTGCTTCAGGGCTGTATCCGTGGCGCGCAGCCTCTCAAGCTGCCGGGAAAGGTCCGGAGACTGTTCAAGCTGCCTTTCGACTTCCGACATTTTAACGGCATCAAGTTCACCGTCCAGGTATGCCGTCAGCAGTTCATCGTCAAGTTTCATTGTCGGCTCCTTTTGAGTGTCGGCTATCGGGATTCTGCAGGAGATCCTGCAAGGCGTTTCTGGCCCGGGCAAGGCGGCTCATCACTGTTCCTACGGGGATCTCCAGTATTTCTGAGGCTTCCTTGTAAGTGTGTCCTTCTATGGCAACAAGAGCGATCAGCACTTTCTGGTCTTCCTGTAATTTGTTCAGGGCCGTGTTGAGCTCTGACAAGCTCAATCGGTCGACAAGTTCCTGTTCTCCATCCACCAGGAGTTCGGACCTAAAATCCATCGGATCGACACTTGGTCCCCTGACCTGACGCGAACGCCATTCATCAATCCAGGTGTTTTTGCACATACGGAACAGCCACTTGTCGAGGTCGGTACCTGCCTGGAACTGACTGTATTTCGACAGGGCTTTTTCAATGGTTGCCTGTAGCAGGTCATCGGCATCAGCCGCCGAAGATGTCAGGGCGAACGAAAACCGCCGCAGCCGAGGCAGCAGGGCTACTATTTCATCCCGCCATTTTTCCGGTGTCATGTCCATTCGATATCCATAACGTTTCGGGATTGGATTTTATTCCAGAAATTTTGAAAATAATTGACGCATGACAATTTGGTTCGATCGATCTTGGAGCTTCTTTTCTTATTAGTGCCTTTTTTAGGGAATAAAACTATACTCTAAGGCGTTATTAATTCGGATGAAAGTAAAGAGGAGCGGCTCCGAGCGTATGTTTTCGGGGCAAGTTAGTGCCGATGAAAAGGTTTAGAAATTTTTCCTGCGTCAAAATTCTGGCGATCATGATTTGTGTACTACTGGGTTTTGTTTCTATGGGAGGCAGGCCTGTGGTCGCCGCCGACAGCATTGGTGCCTCCGCTGTTCAGGCTCCTCAGTATGCCGGTATCTCCGGATTTTCACCCGAAGTAATGTTGCTTTCCATATTTGATGTGATGTGGTTGTCCAGCGATGACCCATCTGAAGATGCTGCTGATGAGGCCGAAGAGGAAGCGGAAAAGGCTGCAGAGGAAGCCGCGGAGCAGGCCGCTCAGGAAGCAGAAGAAGCCGCCGAACAGGCGGCGGAAGAAGCAGCGGAACAGGCAGCGGAAGAAGCAGAGAAAGCAGCAGAAAAGGCTGCAGAAGAGGCGGCGGAACAGGCAGAGCAAGCTGCAGAGCAAGCCGCGGAAGAGGCTGCTGAGCAAGCTGAAAAAGCCGCAGAAGAAGCTGCTGAAAAGGCCGCCAGGGAGGCCGAGCGGGCCGCAGAGGAAGCTGCCGAAGACGCTGCAGAGGAAGCCGAGGAGGTTGCGGAAGAGGCCGCCAAACAGGTGGAGGAAGCTGCTGAGGAAGCGGCAAAACAGGCAGAGGAAACAGCAGAAGAATCTGCCAAGCAGGCCGAAGAGGCTGCTGAAGAGGCGGCAAAAGAAGCGGAGGAGGCGGCTAAACAGGCAGAGGCAGAAGCTGAAGAAGCGCAAGAGCTGGCCCGGGAAGGCGAAGTGCAGGCAGAAAAAGAAGCTGAAGAGCAGGCAGAGCGGGAAGCAGAAGAGGCCGGTGAAGATCATTCAGGTCATGATGACGACCATGACGAGGATCGAGATAACGATGAAAGCCATCGGTTGTCTGAAACCCGCGAACATATGGTGGAGCGGCTTCGGGAATTCAACGAATTCACCGATGACGAAGGTTTTGAGGCGGTTGCAGACGAGCTCCTGGTTCTGGCAGACAGAGGGAGCGATCTGAAGCTTGATAAGTCACAGATTGACCAGATCGAACAGTTGGACGGACTGGGCATGGTTCTGGTTCGGGTGCGGGCATCCGGCGAAAAGAAAGTGCAGGACCTTGCTGGCGAAATGTCCGGGACGATCGAAAATGCGGATGTGGATCTTAATCATTTGTTCCGGCCGGACGCGCAACAGGACGGACAGGCCGTGACCTCTGTTGACCCGGCAAATTATTCCAGAGACTTTAATCTGCGTGAATCGGGACGTGGCGATTTATCGGTGGGACTGATCGACAGTAAAGTGGACCGTAGTCATCCTGCGTTGCAAAATGGCAATATTACGGATAAAGACCTCGTGCCTTTTAACTATATCCGCCCTTCATCACATGGTACCGCGGTTGCTTCCCTTCTAGTTGGCGACGACGAAACCTTTCATGGTCTGTTGCCGGGTGGTAAACTTTACGCCGCCAGCGTTTTCTTCCAGACTCCTGACGGGGCCACAGTGGCGACAACAGAAAGCCTGATCCTGGCCCTGGACTGGCTGGTGCGCCAGAAAGTCAGGGTTATCAATATGAGTCTGAGCGGTCCTCCCAACAAGTTGCTTGAGCTGGCACTCCGGCGGGTTTCTGAAAAAGGCAGTGTTGTTGTGGCTGCCGTGGGGAACGGCGGTCCGGCCTCGGGTCCGCTGTTTCCGGCTGCTTATGATGGTGTGATTGCTGTTACGGCAGTTGACAATCATCGAAAAGTTTACCTGCGGGCCAGTCGCGGCCCTCATGTTGCCTTTTCAGCCCCTGGCGTCGATATCAGAGTTGCCCGCGCGGATGGTGGATATGATATCCAGACAGGTACTTCCATTGCAGCACCTTTCGTCAGTGCCATTCTGGCAGATATGATCAGCCGCAAAGGCACAGAATGGAAAAAGGAAGATCTTGATATCCTGCGAAAAACAGCCATAGATCTGGGAGCCCCGGGATTTGATGAAATCTATGGTCACGGCCTGATCCGGGCCGTGGAAGAATAGTCTACTCCTTTCCAGGTGTGCTTCTATTCTTTTGGATTTGTTGCCGGTTTCAGCACCACGCGATAGCCTGCCCGTTCCAGCTTCATGATGTAGTGTGACAAGGCGCGGGTGGTGGGTTCCTCTTCCGGCGAGGTCTCATCCCCGTCGGGGATACTGCGCGGCAGCAGCAGCAGGTCCGTTTCTCCCCACTCTTCTTTCATGTGTTCCGGACTGACAGTGCGGAACGACCAGCGGACATTGCGGGCCTTGGCGCCGCTGGCGATCAGGGCTTCCAGGCGACCGGCCTCGGCCGCGAAGGCCCGTTTCATGACCCGTTCATCGATTTTCTCCCAGCGCGAATAGGTGCGGCTGCGGACAGAGACCGCGGGGATGTCGGAGGCCGCGGCCAGCGCCTCGTCCCGGGCCAGCAGGCCGACCAGTTCTGCTTCCATCTCCCGGGCCATGCCGAGCGCCGTATCGAGCGCCAGGCGGCATTCCTCGCCGCTGGCAAAACCGAGAAGAATGCGGCGGGTCGTCGTCATGACCTGTCCTCCTCATCAGTTTCTTTTTCACCATCTTTGTCGGCGGACTCCGGATGGGCAAACTTGCGCAGACGAATGGAAAAGTCCCTCAGCCGGTCCTGAATCTTGCGGTTGACGGTGCCATCGGGATATTGGCCCTTTTCATCCTTCTCCCCGGCCGCCGTGCCGGTCAGCAGGGTGAGGGCTTCGTTGACCGTCTCGACTGCATAAATGTTGAACTTGCCGGCCTCGATCGCCTCCAGGACCCGCTGGTCCAGCATCAGGTGGCGCACATTGGAGACGGGGATGATGACCCCCTGGCTGCCGTCCAAACCGCGCAGGGCACACAGATCGAAGAAGCCCTCAATCTTTTCGTTGACGCCGCCGATGGCCTGGGCCTGACCCTGCTGGTTGACGGAGCCGGTGATCGCCATGCCCTGCTTCAGCGGTATTTCGGCGATGGCTGACAACAGCGTGCAAAGCTCCGCCATCGAGGCGCTGTCGCCCTCAATCCCGCCGTAAGATTGTTCGAACACTAGGCTTGCAGACAGGGACAGGGGCAGGTCCGGCTGGTAATGGGCGCCGAGGAAACTGCTCAGGATCAGGACGCCTTTGGAGTGGATCGGGCCGCCGAGCTTGACTTCCCGCTCGATGTCCACCACTTCGCCCTTGCCGAGCCTGACCCGGGCGGTGATGCGGGTCGGGCGGCCGAAGGCATAGCTGCCCAGGTCCAGCACTGACAGGCCGTTGACCTGGCCGACCTGGCTGCCGCTGGTGTCAATCAGGATGGTGCCCTGACCGGTCTGTTCCAGCAGCCGCTCGCGCATGCGGCTCTGGCGGTATTCCCGCGCCTTGACGGCCTGGTCCACATGGTCGGCCGTGACTTGCGCCTTTTTGTCCTGTCCGGCATGATAGTCGGCTTCGCGCAACAGGTCGCCCACATATTTGAGGCGGGTGGACAGTTTCTCCGAATCCCCGCTGTAGCGCACCACCCGCTCCAGGATTCGGGCGATGGCGTCGCTGGTAAAGGGACGCAGCTCTTCTTCGCGAATGCGCGAGGCCAGCATCCGGGCATAAAGTGCGAGACTTTCCTCGGTGCGGTCCATCTGCTCGTCAAAATCGGCCGCCACTTTGAATAGATCGGTAAATTCCGGATCCAGGCTGTTGAGCAGGTAATAGAGGATCCTGGTGCCGAGCAGGACCACCTTGACCTCAAGCGGGATCGGTTCCGGTTCCAGGCTGACCGTATTGATAAAGCCCAGCACCTGGCCCAGGGATTCGATTTTGATCTCCCCGGATTTGAGAGTGCGTTTCAGGGCCTCATAGGCATAGGGATGCTGCAGCAACTTGAGGATGTCGACCACCAGATAGCCGCCGTTGACGGAGTGCAGCGCGCCGGCCCGGATCAGCCGGAAATCAGTCATCAGGGTGCCCATTTCCGAACGATATTCCACCCGGCCGAGCAGCCGGTCATAGGTGGGCTCGTCTTCATGGATCACCGGGGCGTGTTTGGCATCGCTGTTGTCGACAATCAGGTTGACCATATAGCGTCCGGGTTCCAGCGCGAAGCTGTGCGGTTGCGGACCCTCCGGGCCAGGGCCCCGCGCGGCCTCTTCTTCGGCCCCATGGACAATCTGGTGCACATTCTGGATGATGTCTTCCTGGGCGGCGGCGAGATATTCGATCACTTCCTCGAGGTCGGCATATTTCTTTTTAAGCTGTTCCACCAGGTGGCCAATCGCGTGGCCGGCGGTTTCTTCATTCAGCTTGCGCATTTTTTCCCGGCTTTCGGTTAGCAGGTCGGGCATGAATTCCAGGACTTCCTCCAGTTTCTCCCGCAGGTAATCCAGGTTTTCCTCGATATCTTCCCGCTCCTGTTCGGAAAGTTTGCGGAATTCATCGGGGCTGACGGTTTTGCCATCCCTGATGGGGACGAAGGTAAAGCCCAGCGGCGTCATTTTCAGGGCAGCCCCTCTCTGCCGGGCTTCCTGGTCGACCGCGGACAGGGCTTCGTCCTGGGCGTCCTTGATTTCCTGCTGGATCATGTTGGAGCGGGTCTGGTACTCCTCGCTCTCGAAGGCATTCTTGAGTACAAAGGGAATGTCCTCCGCCAGCCGGCTCATGTCCTGGGAGAATTGTACCCCCCGTCCCGGCGGCAGGGCCAGGGCGTTGGGGCGACGCGGGTCCTGGAAGTTGTAGACATAACACCAGTCGGAGGGGACGGTTTCTTCCCGGGCCCGATCCTTGAGGAAGGCCATGACCACTTCATGTTTGTCGAGGCCGTCCGGGCCCAGGGCGAAAATATTATAGCCCTTGTGCGACATGTTGGTGCCGAAGCGGATTGCTTCAATGGCCCGGTCCTGGCCCAGCACCTGGCCCAGGTCTTCCAACTGGTCAGTGGTGTTGAATTTCAGGCTCTCAGGGTTGCATTTCCAGCTCAGACGGTCCAGCGGAAGCGGGTTGATGTCTACCATACTCTAATCCCTCCAATTTTGCATATAGTAGCAGTATGGGAGGGAGAGGGCCAGTTGGTTTCGGTCCCCCCGGCGCTGGAAAAATAATCTGAAGACGATTCAGAATTTGTCAGGCCGTGGAGTGGCGCGGCTCAAGCATATGGCCGCAGTGCTGGCAGAGATGAGCGCCAACCCGAATGGGTTCCATACAGTGGGGACAATATGCCTTTCCCTGACTGGCCTGCGCGTCGTTGCGCAGAAACAGGGAGTGGGGGATTGCGGCGAAGGTGAACAGGGTGCCATAGGCCCACCAGAACAGGAAAGACCGGCCTTTGCTCCAGGCAACACAGGCTGGCAGGGCACCGAGAACCAAGGACGTCACGATCATTGCCAGAATCATTGTTCGACTCCTTTCGAATTTTCCTGGACCAGTATCTGCGTTTTTTGTGAAGGAGGCGTAAATATTCGATAGAAGTTGCAGGATTGCTGGCTATCAGCTGCGATCCTGCCGGCTAATCATAGTGGATATTTTTTCGGCATATCTGAGCACGGCTTTAGTGGACAGGTCAATGTCGAGGTCTTCCATGGCCACGACACCGATGGAAGCTTCGAAATGTATTTTGTCCCCGTTCCCGGAGAGGAGCGGGCTGGCGACACCGACGGCGCCTTTCTGGATCTGGCCCCGGGTCATAATGATGCCCTCCTTGCGGGCCTGTTTGACCAGATCGCTGTCATCGGCGGAGGCGGGGCGGCCGGACAGGATGGCGATCCCTGCCGCGCCGCAGGTGAGGGGATGGCGGCTGCCGATCCGATATCCCACACGCAGGACGGTGGTTTCCGGCTCCGCCACCATGATCACTACACAATCATTGCCTTCCGCGATGGTCAGGAAAGCGGTGGCGGAGGTTTCGTTGGCCAGGTCATCCAGAAAGGGAGCGGCGACGGCCCTGAGCTGGGGTTCAAAACGGGACGCCAGCCAGGCAAGCCCGGGGCCAAGCCGGATCTGGCCGTCAGGGGAGCGAGTGACGAGGGAGCGAGACTCCAGAGTGGCAACGATGCGATAGGCAATCGCCCGGTGCACGTCCAGGCTCTCCGCCAGTTCGCCGACGGTCAGGCCGCTGGTTTTTCTGGCGATGGCCTCCAGCGCCAGCAGTCCCCGGTCCAGTGTTTGCAGGATATTCAATACAGGTCCCCCTTGGTCTTTCGTTTGGCCTGCTCCTTTTCGGCTTGCTCAAGAATCCGGTTGACTGATTTGGGCAGGCAGGATTATTTTACATATATAGCACAAAATGTTCAATAAAAGTAATTATAGGGATTCTGATGTCTGGATCATCCAAAGATTTTGGCCTGTCCCCCACCGGCTGTCCCCTGTCGCGGGAGGCCACGGAATTCGACATCTTCGAAGGCCCTTATCAGGTCGACCCGGCTGAGGCCCTGCGCTGGTCGCGGGACCGGGAACCGGTGTTTTATAACCCCAGGCTCGGCTACTGGATTGTCACCCGTTACGATGATGTGAAGGCGGTGTTCCGCGACAATATTCTGTTTTCCCCGTCCATTGCGCTGGAAAAAATCACCCCGGCGCCGCCGGAGGCCATGGAGGTGCTGAAAAGCTATGGCTATGCCATGGACCGGACCATGGTCAATGAGGACGAGCCGGCCCATATGGAACGCCGACGGGTGCTGATGGACTCTTTCCTGCCCGAAGCGCTGGAGCGGCATCAGGAGGACGTACGCCGACTGACCAGGGAGTATATGGACCGCTTTATCGATCGCGGCGAAGTGGATCTGGTCAATGAAATGTTCTGGGACATCCCGCTGATCGTGGCGCTACATTTCCTCGGCGTTAGTGGCGAGGACCGGGAAAAGCTCCGGGCCTTTTCCGTGGCGCATACGGTCAACACCTGGGGACGTCCGAGCCCTGAAGAACAGGTTAAAGTGGCGGTATCCGTCGGTAAATTCTGGCAGACCGCCATGGGGATACTCGAGCGCATGCGTCAGGACCCGTCCGGAGACGGCTGGATGCATTATACCATCCGCCAGCATCTCAAATATCCGGATGTGGTGCCGGAATCCTATCTCAAATCCATGATGATGGCGATCCTGTCGGCGGCGCACGAGACCACCTCCAACGCCACGGCCAACATGTTCAAGCTCCTTTTGTCCGATCGGGAGGTCTGGCAGGATCTTTGCGAAAACCCGGACCTGATTCCCAATGCGGTGGAGGAATGCCTGCGCTTGTCCGGCTCTATCATCGCCTGGCGCAGGCTGGCGACAGACGACACCCGGGTCGGTGATGTGGATATCCCAAAGGGCTCCAAGCTGCTGATCGTCATGACATCGGCCAATCATGACGAACGGCATTTTGAGAATCCGGACGAGATCGACCTCTACCGCGACAATACCTCCGAGCATCTGTCCTTTGGCTACGGCAGTCACCAGTGCATGGGTAAAAATATCGCCCGCATGGAAATGCGAATTTTTCTCGAGGAATTCGTCAAACGGTTGCCGCATCTGGAACTGGTGCCGGACCAGAGCTTCAGCTATCTGCCCAATACTTCCTTCCGCGGCCCCAAATCGCTGTGGGCGCGCTGGGATCCGGCGCAAAATCCCGAAAAGCAGGACCCGGCCATCCTGGACCAGCACCGCCATTTCAAGATCGGCGCCCCGGCCAAAAACGAAGTGGTGCGCCAGGTCCGGGTAGGGGAAGCCCATGAAGAATCCGAAGGCGTCAAACGGTTTGTGCTGGAACATCTGCATGGTCGCGACCTGCCGGGCTGGACCCCGGGCGCCCATATCGACCTGATTGCCGGCGGTTTCGACCGCAAATATTCCCTGTGTGGCGACCCATCCGATCACAAGCATTATGAGGTGGCGATCCTGAGGGAGGACGAAGGGCGCGGCGGCTCGATCTATTTCCACGACCATATTGCGCCCGGCGATACGGTCAGCATCATCGGGCCGAAAAACCATTTCCGCCTCGATGAAAAAGCGAGCAGTTACCTGCTGATTGCCGGCGGCATCGGCATTACCCCGATCATGGCCATGGCTGACCGGCTCAAGGCATTGGGCAAGGACTATCAGTTGCATTATGCCGGGCGGGCGCTGGATCATATGTCCTTTATCGACCGGCTGAAGCAGACCCACGGCGCCCGGCTGCATCTTTATGCCAGGGACCTGGGGCGGCGGCTGGACCTCGCCAACCTGACCGCCGACCTGCCGGCAGGGCAGAAAATATATGCCTGCGGTCCCGGCCGCATGCTGGAGGCGCTGGAGGAAATGTCTGCGGCCTGGCCCGACCACACCCTGAATTACGAGCATTTTTCCTCGGTCGAAACCACACTTGATCCCTCCAAAGAGCATGACTTTGACGTCACGCTGGCGGATTCCGGTGTCGATGTGCACGTCCGGTCCGACCAGACCTTGCTGCAGGCGCTGCGCGAGGCCGGGGTTGATGTTTCCTCCGACTGTGAGGAAGGGCTGTGCGGCGCCTGCGAGGTGCAGGTGCTGGACGGCGACATCGATCATCGCGACAAGGTGCTGTCCAAATCGGAACGGATGCGCGGCGACCGCATCATTTCCTGCTGTTCCCGGGCCCGGGGCGGAAAACTGGTGCTGAGGTTGTAAAGCCGATACGAAGGTATGATTGTGACGGTCTGTTGCCCGCGCTACCCTGAAAATTCACTACAGGAATAAAGGAAGGCCGATGACAAGCTATTCTCTGATCATTGACGGTCAAAAGGTAGAGACCGCAGACACATTCGATATTCTGAATCCCGCGACCCGGGAACTGGTTGGTAAGGCGCCGATCGCGACCAAGGCCGATCTTGATGCCGCCGTGGCGGCCGCCGACAAGGCGTTCCAAAGCTGGAGCCGGGAGAGCAACGAGACGCGCAAGCAGGCCTGCCTCGACATGGCCAAGGTGCTGGAAGACAATATGGGTGAGCTCAGCCGCCTGCTGACCATGGAGCAGGGCAAGCCGCTTGGCGGTATGGGCTCCGAATTCGAGATGGGCGCGTGTATGGCCTGGGCCGGGGCGCAGGCCAATTTCGAGCTTCCGGTCAAGGTGATCGAGGACAGCGACGCCCAGCGCATCGAACTGCATCGTCAGCCGCTCGGCGTGGTGGCGTCCATCACCCCCTGGAACTGGCCGCTGATGATTGCCATCTGGCATATCGTGCCCGCAATCCGCACCGGCAACACGGTGGTGCTCAAGCCGTCGCCCTTCACTCCGCTCAGCACCATCCGCATGGTGGAGCTGCTCAATACGGTGCTGCCGGCCGGCGTCCTCAATGTGGTGACCGGTACCGATGAACTGGGCCAGTGGATGACCGACCATGACAATATCAAGAAGGTGGTCTTCACCGGCTCCTGCGCGACCGGCAAAAAAGTGATGCAGAGTGCCGCCGGGACCATGAAACGCCTGACCCTGGAGCTGGGCGGCAACGACGCAGCGATCGTGCTGCCCGACACCGATGTGAGTAAAATGGCCGAGAAAATCTTCGGCGGCGCCTTCATCAACAGCGGCCAGACCTGCGCCGCCATCAAGCGGCTCTATGTCCATGACGATATCTATGATGAAGTCTGTGAAACCCTGACCAAAATCGCCGAGGCGACACCGGTCGGCAACGGCCTGGAGCAGGGCGTGCTGATGGGGCCGATCCAGAATAAGATGCAGTATGACAAGGTGGTCGGTCTGGTCGAAGACGCCAAGACCCGGGGGGCGCGGATCCTGTGTGGCGGCGAGCCGATGGACGGCCCCGGCTATTTCTACCCCCTGACCCTGGTCGCCGATATTTCCGACGGCACCCGCTTGGTCGACGAGGAACAGTTCGGGCCGGTGCTGCCGATCATCCGCTACAGCGATCTGGACGAGGTCATCGGGCGGGCCAACAACAGCGAGTTCGGGCTCAGCGGCTCGGTCTGGTCTTCCGACCTCGCCAAGGCCACCGAAGTGGCCAAGAAACTGGAATGCGGCACTTCCTGGGTCAATGCCCACGCCCTGATCGCGCCCCATGTGCCCATGGGCGGCGTCAAATCCTCCGGCATGGGGGTTGAATTCGGCGAGGAAGGCCTGGCTGAATATACCGATATCCATGTCATCAGCATCGACAAGAGCTGATCAAGGGTAAAAGTTTCAGGTTGTTTCGGATCCCCCGGCGTGTTTTCGTCGGGGGATTTTTCGTTTTTCCGCAATCCCTTTTTGACAAAAAATCTCAGCTGGTTCATGGTATTAGGGAGGGGTGGAGTATGCGATGACCGGGGAAACGACATCTTTATCACCTGAGGCAACTCAAAAAGCTGAAACGCTGGGCACCATCGTCGGCGTTTCCGGCCCGGTCGTCGAGATTGCCTGTTCCGGCCCCCATCTTCCCGCCCTGCACGAGGCCCTGACCGTTTCCCTGGATGGCGGCCAGTGCCTGCTGGAAGTCTATCACCATATCGACGAGAAGCACGTTCGCGCGGTGGCGCTGCATGCCACGGCCGGCCTGAAGCGCGGCATGGCTGTGCACAGCACCGGCGGGCCGTTGCAGGTGCCGGTGGGACCGGATTGCCTGGGCCGGGTGCTGGACGTATTCGGTCAGCCGCTGGACGGCGGCGCGCCGTTCACGGCCGAGGAAACCCGACCGGTGGTGGCCCGTCCGGCGCCGCTGGCGGATGTCAAGGGGCCGGACTCGATCCTGCGCACCGGCATTAAGGTGATCGACCTGCTCTGTCCCTTTGCCCGCGGCGGCAAGACCGGCCTGTTCGGCGGCGCCGGGGTCGGCAAGACCGTACTGATCATGGAATTCATGAATGCGGTGGCCGCCCTGCACAAGGGGGTGTCCGTGTTCGCCGGGGTCGGCGAACGCATCCGCGAAGCCCATGAGCTGTGGCGGGAAATGGAAGGCAGCGGGGTGCTGAAAAATGCCACGCTGCTCTATGGCCAGATGGATGAATCGCCCGGGGTGCGGTTCCGGGCCGGGCCGGCGGCGCTGGCCTATGCGGAATACCTGCGCGACACCCTGAACAAGGAAGTGCTGGTGCTGATGGACAATGTGTTCCGCTATGTCCAGGCCGGCAGCGAGATTTCCGGCCTGCTGGGCCGTATGCCGGCGACGGTCGGCTACCAGCCGACGCTGCTGTCTGAGGTGGCGGAGCTTGAAGAACGCATCGCTTCCACCGAGACCGGGACCATTACCTCGGTACAGGCCATTTACGTGCCGGCCGATGACATGACCGATCCGGCAGTGAGCGCCATCCTGTCCCATCTCGATGCGCTGGTGATCCTGTCCCGCGACCAGGCCGGGCGCGGCATCTATCCGGCGGTGGATCCGCTGTTGTCCCAGAGCACCATGCTGGAAAAACACATCGTCGGCGAGCGCCATTATGATATCGCCCGCAAGGTGCGCGAGCATCTGGCCCGTTATGACGAGCTTGAGGACATTATCGCCATGCTGGGCATGGAGGCCCTGTCCCCCGAAGACCGCAAGATTGTCGAGCGCGCCCGGCGGTTGCAGCGTTACCTGAGCCAGCCGTTCTTTTCCGTTGCCGGCCATTCCGGAATCGATGGCGTGTCGGTGGACCTGGAGGATACCCTGGATGACTGTGAAGCCTTCCTGGGCGGGGAGCTGGATCATTTGGCCGAGGAAGACTGCTATATGAAAGGCAGTCTCAAGCAGGAGCGTGAGGGAGGGCAGCAGGCATGAGCGGCTTCACCCTGCATCTCCAGTCCGGCGGCCAGGTCGAAAACCTGGAAAATGTGACCAGTTTTTCCGCCGCCGACGCCTCCGGCTCATTCGGTCTGAAGGCAGGCCATGAACGCTTCATGACGGTGCTGGAAAGCGGGCTGGCCCGCTATCGGCAGTCAGCGGGACGATGGCGGTATCTCGCCCTGTCAGGCGGCATTCTCTATTTCATCGACAATGAACTGTTTCTGTGCACCCACAGATATGTGCGCAGCGAGAATTATCAGGAAGTGACGGCGGCCATCAGCGAGATCCTGGCGGAGGAGGAGGAAACCCGCAAGGACCTGAAAACATCCATCAGCCGGATGGAACAGGAAATGGCCCGCCGGCTCTGGGACCTGCAGCGGGAGCGGGTATGAGCTATGGACGAAGATGGCAGCAACGATATGAAGCGAGCGGCAGAACGGGATGCGGACCGGTTGCGGGAAGCGGAACGCCAGCGCCATACCTTGCTGGCGCAAACAGTGTTTCTCGGCAGCCTGGCGCTGATGTTCGTCCTGCCCATTGTCGGTGGTGCCTATCTGGGACGCTGGATTGATGCTATGTTTGAGGAATATTCCGTGCGCTGGACCGTCAGCCTGATCGTGCTGGGAGTGGTTGTCGGCACCGTGAATGTGTTTCTCTTTATCCGGGAGCGGCCGTAATGGAGGAAATCGCTGTCCTGTTTCATATCGGACCCCTGGGCATTACCACTACCGTGGTGATGACCTGGGCGATCATGTTGCTGCTGCTGCTGGTCAGTGTCATTGCCACCTTGAATCTCAGGGAAGATGAACCAGGTATGGTCCAGACAATGCTGGAATCCGTCGTCGGAGCGATTGAAACATCTGTTGCCGACATGATGCCGCAGAGGCCGGATTTGCTGGTCCCCTTTGTCGGTACTTTGTGGATCTTTCTGGTGGTGGCCAACCTGGTCGGGATCATCCCGGAACTGCATTCGCCGACCGGCGACCTGTCGCTCACCTCAGCACTGGCGATTCTGGTGTTCCTGTCCGTGCACTGGTACGGCATGCGTTCGGACGGGGTGCGCCAGTATCTCAAACATTATCTGTCGCCCAGCCCGGTGATGCTGCCGTTCCACCTGATCAGCGAATTTTCCCGCACCCTGGCCTTGGCGGTGCGCCTGTTCGGCAATATCGCCAGCCTGGAAATGGCCGTGTTGCTGGTGCTGATCGTGGCCGGCTTTCTGGTGCCGGTGCCGCTGCTGGCCCTGCATGTGATCGAGGCACTGGTGCAGGCCTATATTTTCGGGACCCTGGCCCTGGTCTATATCGCCGGCGGCATCCAGTCCCAGCAGATAACCAAAGAAAAAGACGAACAGAGGAGTGAAAAGAACCAATGAGCTCTATGGACCTGCTTGTTATTGTTTCCACCGCGGTGGCGTTGCTTGCCATTGCAATTGGGGTGATCGGTCCCGCCATTGCCATGGGACGATCGATCACCCAGGCGCTGGACGCGCTGGCGCGCCAGCCCGAGGCGGAAAAATCCATCATGCGGACCCTGTTTATCGGCCTGGCCATGATCGAATCCCTGGCCATTTATGTGCTGGTGGTGGTGCTGATCGTGCTGTTCCGCAACCCGCTGATTGAATATCTGCTGCCGGGTTAACGCCGATGCAGATCGACCTCACCACCTTCATTCTGGAGCTGATCAACTTTGTTGTTCTGGTCTGGCTGTTGCACCGCTTTCTGTACCGGCCGATTCAGGCTGTCATGGCGCGGCGCCGGCAGGCCATTGAGGACAGCGTCCAGGAAGCGGCCGACCAGAAACAGCAGGCCGACGACCTGCGCACCACTTACGAGAAACGCCTTGCCGACTGGCAGCGGGAACAGGACCGCGAGCGGGCCGAACTGGACAAGGAACTGGCCGACGAGCGCGAGCGGAAACTGGAAGAGGTCCGCCAGGCGGTGGAGGAGGAAAAACAGCGTCTGGCGGCAACGACGGCGAAAAAGGAGGCTGATGCCCGGCGCAGGATGGAGAAACAGGCGCGGGCCAAGGGTATGGACTTTGCAGCAAAATTCCTGGAACGCCTGTCAGGCGCAGAACTTGACCGCAGGCTGGCAGAGGTGCTGGTTGAGGATATCAAGGCCTGGCCGGACGAAAAGCTGGAGAGCCTGAAGACTGCCCTGGCAGAGACGGAGGGGCAGATGACCATCGCCAGTCCGCGGGATCTGCCGCTGGAAGTCAAACAGCAACTGGAAAAGACCTTTTCGGAGGCCACTGGTGTGGCCTGCAAGCTTTCCTACCTGCAGGATGAGAGCCTGATTGCCGGCCTGTCGGTGACGATCGGCCCCTGGGTGCTGCAGGCCAATGTCCGGGATGAACTCGCTTGGTTTACGGAGGGACTGGTGCATGCGCAGTGACGACCGGTTGCCAGAAGCCGGGGGTCAGCTGCTCCGGGACTATCAGTTTTCGCCCCGGCTGGCCGAGCGGGGGATCGTGACGGCGGTCGGTGACGGCGTCATGTGGATCGAGGGGTTGCCGTCGGTCGCCATTGAGGACCTGGTGCGCACCGAAGACGGCTCCCTCGCACTGGTCTATCTGCTGTCTGCCCAGCGGGTCGGGGCCATGATCCTGGAGGAAACGCCGGACCTGAGCGCCGGGATGGCGGTCAGCCTGACGGGGCGGAGGCTGACTTTGCAGACCGGCGACGGTTTTCTCGGCCGGGTGATCGATCCGCTTGGTTTTCCGCTGGATGACGGCGAAGCGGTGGAGGGACAGGACGAACGTTTCCTTGATCATCCGTCGCCGCAGATTACCGCGCGGGATTTTGTCCATGAGCCGCTCTATACCGGCAACCGGATTGTCGACACCATGATCCCGATCGGCCATGGCCAGCGCCAGTTGCTGATCGGCGACAACGGTACCGGCAAAAGCAGTCTGGCGCTCGATACGGTGTTGAACCAGAAGGACAGCGGCACCCTCTGTGTCTATGTCATGATCGGCCAGAAACGGGCAGCGGTGGCCTCGCTGGTTGAAACGCTGCGGGAGCAGGGCGCCCTGGCCTGGACCACGGTGGTGGTGGCGGAAGCGACGGCCCGGCCGGGCCTCAAATATCTGGCGCCCTATGCCGGCTGCACCTTGGCGGAACACTGGATGGAAAGCGGCCGCAAGGTGCTGGTGGTTTATGACGACCTGTCCACCCATGCCCGGGTCTACCGGGAACTGTCGCTGCTGCTGCGCCGCCCGCCGGGCCGCGAGGCCTATCCCGGCGACGTGTTTTACCTCCATTCGCGCCTGCTGGAACGATCCACCTGCCTGTCCGCGGAAAAGGGTGGTGGCAGCATGTCGGCGCTGGCCATTGTCGAGACCCAGCAGGACGAGATTTCAGCCTATATCCCGACCAATCTGATCTCCATCACCGACGGCCAGATTTACTTTGACCGCAAGCTGTTTGCCGCCGGGGTCTTGCCGGCCGTGGACGTGCGCCGGTCCGTATCCCGCATCGGCGGGGCGGCCCAGCATCCGGCGATCAAGAAGGAAGCCGCACGCATGAAGCTGGATTACCTGCAGTTTCTGGAGCTGGAGGTCTTTTCCCACTTCGGCGCCCGGCTCGAGGAAAATATCCAGAACCGGCTCAAGCGCGGCAGGCTGTTGCGTGAAATCCTGAAACAGGACCTGCAGAGCGCCTTTTCGCCGGAAATGCAGCTGGCCTGGATGGTGGCATTCAATGACGGGCTGTTTGCCGACAAGGAAGGAGAGGAGATTAAACGGCTGCTCAAGAGTATTGCCGAGGCGGTGGCCCGCGGCAGGCTGAGGCTTGATGACCCGCGGGACCAGTGGGCGGCGCTGGTGGGGAGGCTCACATGAGCAAGCGTCGCAACATCGCCCGCAAGCTGGAACGCTATGACGACGTACGATCCATGTTGTCGGCCATGAAGAACCTGGCCCTGATGGAAGTACACAAGCTGGGGCAGAGCCTGGACCGGCAGAAGCAGGTCCTCGGCACCGTCGAGCGGGTGGCGGCGGATTTTTCTTCCTTTTACGATCTGCCGCTGGAGCAGGCAGGCGGGATTACCATTGTGATCGGCGCCGAGCGCGGCTTTTGCGGGGAGTTTAATGCCGAACTGGTCGCACCCGCGCTTGAGGCGCAGGAAAGGGGCGAGAAGATCCTGGTGGTCGGCAACAGACTGGCGGATCGTCTGGAGGAGGAAGGGAGGGTGGAGAGCCTCGCCGGCGCGGTGGTGGCCGAGGAAATCCCCCAGGTTCTGGAACGGGTCGCTGGCTGGCTGGAGCATACCCAGCAGGCTTGTCCCGGCCTGTCCTCAACGGTAAAGGTATTGTACCAGGATGAGGCTGAGGGCGGGCCGCACCTGAAGACGGTGGCGCCGCTGCCGGTGCCTGACCGTCCGGCCACTGTTCCGTCTCACAAGCCACTATTGAACCTCACTGCACCGGACTTTACCGCTCTGTTGGGCGAACAAGCGCTGCTTCTGTCATTGGAAGGGACGTTCATGATGTCGCTGGCCACGGAAAACCGCCGCCGTCTCGAGCATATGGAAAAGGCGCTGCACCGGCTGGAGGAGACGACCAGGGATCTGACCCAGCGCATGAATATGGCCCGCCAGGGGGAAATCATCCAGGAAATCGAAACCATCATGCTGGGCGCCGAAGCCCTGTAACCTGGAGTGTACCTGGGGTGTTTCACCTCCGAAACTGTAAAAAATCCCGTAAATAGAGTCAGGATATTTTACAGTTTTTCAGGTTTTCCAATGAAATAAAATCTGAAAAATTGCAGTTTTCTCCAGTTTTTCTAATATGGCACGAATGTTGCTAGTCTTACCCCTAATTTAAATCAGAAAAAGTGGGAAGGGGTTTTCAATGTTTAAAAGTGTGGTAAAAAAATGTGCGTTGGCCGGGGCGTTTCTGGTCGCCGGCTTTGCGGGCCAGGCGCAGGCGACAGCCATCGCCAACGGCAGCTTCGAAACCGGTGATTTTACCGGCTGGGCGGTACAGGATCTTACCGATCCCTATTTTCCGGCATCTGTAATTGGATCAGGTGTCACCGACTGGGGCGGCTTTTTCTTGAGCTCTCCGACCGACGGTGTCTATACCGCAGCCAACGGCTTTGACGGGGATGGTCCCGGTACGATCCGTATCGGCCAGGACATCACCGTGGTAGGTGGCCTGTCCACCATTTCCTTCGACTATCGCGGGGCTTGGGACCTGGTAAACTATGGCGCACAGCAGAACCGGCTCTTTGATGTTAATATCGAAGTCGCCGGCGGCGGGGCCAATCTTGCCAGCTTTAACATCCTGACTGCGGTGGCCGGGACTTTGGTGAATGACACAGGCGCCCTGACGGGCCTTGTCGACCTGAGCGCCTTTGCCGGCCAGACCGTTCGCCTGTCCTTCGACTGGACCGTTCCCGAGAACTTTACCGGTCCGGCCTTCTTTACCCTGGACAATATCCATGCCGTAGGTGTTGCTGAGCCTGCTACTCTGGCGCTGCTGGGTCTTGGCCTCGTCGGGGTTGGTGTGGCGCGTCGTCGTCGCAGCTAATCACGCTCCAGAAGTGAAATGCACAAAGGCGGCCTCCGGGTCGCCTTTTTTATCGTGCCAGCTGCCTGCAGGATATGTGTGACGTTGGCAGGGAGTTTTGACGGATATCAATGGACAATCAAATTCCGGCTGATACAATTTGGGGAAACTCAAACATACAGGGGATAAAGAATGAGCACATTTTTACACAAGCTTGCCGAAGGGCTCCGGGCCCGGGAGAAATTCCTGGAAGACCATTCCGAGCATCCCGTCTTCGATACCGAAGAAGGCGGCAAGTTCAAGGCCGAATATGAAGACCTGATGGCCGAACTGAAAAAGTTTTCCGGCAAGGTCGAAAAGCTTGCCGGCGAAGGCAAGGATTATGACGAGCATTTTGAGCGCGAGATCGAGGACGAGCACAAGCATCTGTCAGTGAAGATTGACGCCTGGGCGGAAAGCCTGAAAAAATAAATGATCAGGCCTTATAGGCGATCCTGACCGCGCCCCAGTGTTTGCCGTTGGCATAGATCGGCGCCGAGGCATCCTTCAACATCACAATATTGCCGCCGCCCATATCCCGGCGGTACACCTGCAGCAGGAACGGGGCCGTGCTTTTGACCGCATTCATGGCGGTGCGGTCGTCGAAAATCAGCCGGTTGCGGCAATTGGCCTTGTTCCATTCAATATCGTTCGGTCTCTGCGGTTTGCTGAAAACCCGGTTGTGGGTTGGAAGATAGCCGTTCATATCGAAGGAGGCGCAGAAAATGGTCCTGTCGTCCTCGGCAAGCACCGGTTCCTGAATGTCCGGCAAGACCCGGTCTGTGAAGTCTGTAAATTTGGCCATCAGTTGCTGCGGATCGGTACCATCAATGGGCTGATAGGAAAAATCAAACAGGTCCTGCGCGCTGATTTGTCCCTCGGCAATGCCTTTCTCAAAGGCCGCTGAAATCTGCCCGGCAACTTCCCTGACCCTTTTGATCATTGGCGTGTCAACGGTTTCGATGCCTGCACCGGCGGTCAGCTGGACAAGTTTCTCGGCCGAAGAAATCAGTTGTACCGTCCGGTCCCGGGCGCTGGCCAGGCTCTTGTCGGCTGCGGCGACATCATTTGACAGATTTTCCAGGGTTTCCCCGAAATGAACGCAGCTTTCGTCACTTGACCTGGCCGCCCGGTCAATGGTCTGGGCTTCGTTGGCCATGTCGGTGAGGATCTCGTCCATATCTGTGACCATCTGGGAGAAGTTACTGGTGCTCTCATGGACGGTTTCGGCATTTCTGGTGCTCAGGTCCACCGAACTGATCAGGGCGTTGATTTTTTCCGCCAGCAGCGAGACCGTGGCACCGATTTTGGCGGTCGCTTCCGAGGTCTGGTTGGACAGGGCTTTCACTTCGTTGGCGACGACGGAAAAGCCGCGCCCGGCCTCGCCGGCCCGGGCCGCCTCGATGGTGGCGTTCAGCGCCAGCAGGTTGGTCTGGCTGGCGATGTCGTCAATGGTGGAGGCAACGGCACTGACTTCCCCCAATGCAGCCTGCAAATCATTAAGCTGGCTCGCGAAGTCGCCAACAGAAGAAATCAGGCTGTGGATATCGCCAAGGGTATGTTCCACAATTTCGCCGGAACGTGACATGCTTTGGCGGGTTTGTTCCACACGAGTTCTGGTCCTGGTCGAAATTTCACTGATGTTGTGATTGCTGTCGGAGATTTCCTGTGCCTTTTCCTTCAGGTTCCGGAAAGCCTTTGCCTGCTCACTGACCAGGGAACTGACTTCTTCGACAACTCCCGAGATGTCCGCTATTTCTATGCCAAGGCCACCGGCCTCGGCCGCTACTTCCTGAAAAGCATCATTGTTGCCCGATAAATTTGTCACTCCACTATTCTCCCTATATTTTGCTTCGGAGTATATGCTGTCTTGGCTACTCCACTGACCTCCCAATACTATTATTCATTAAGCCGGGAATTTGTTTTTTGGCCTGTAGTATAGCCCATATTTCCCGGATACTGGCTTCCACAAAAGTCTAACGACCACAGGTTTCAGAGTAATAAGCGGCACTTATATAAGGTTGAACCCTGTTGGCCGGTAAAAAAAACGGGCGGCAAGCCTGCCCCCCGTTCTTACAACTCCACACCGGCTTTTTTTCAGGCCTTGTAGGCGATCCTCACCGCACCCCAGTGCTGGCCATTGACGAAGATCGGGGCGGTCGCATCCTTCAGCACGGTGAAGTTGCCGTTACCCATATCCCGGCGATAGGCCTGCAGCAGGAACGGCTCGGTATTCTGCACGGCTCGCTGGGCATTTCGGTCACTATAGATTGTCCGATAGCGGGAATTGGCTTTGTTCCATTCCGGGTCATTGGCCCGCTGGGGCTTATTATACTGGCTGTTGTGGGTCGGAAGATAGCCGTTGCGGTCAAAGGTGCCGCAGATCATGATCCGGCTGTCAAAATTAAGGACCGGGTCCTGGATTGCCGGCAGGATCTGGTCGGTCAGCGAGGAAAATCTGGTCGTAACCTGCTCCGGATCGGTGCCCTCGATCGGGGTATAGGTGAAATCAAACAGATCCCGCTGGCTGATGTGGCCGGAAGCAACAGCTTCTTCAAAAGCTCCGGAGATTTTATTCGCCACCTCCTTGACTTTCTGGATGATCGGGGTGTCGAGGGTTTCAATGCCGGAATCTGCGGTCAGCTGTACAAGTTTTTCGGCGGAAGAAATGAGCTGGACTGTGCGGTCCCGGGCGCTGGCCAGGTTTTTGTCCGCGTTGTCCACGTCTTTTTCCATGCCTTCCAGGGTGCCGACAAACTGTGAGCAATTTGAATCGCAGATTCTGGTGGCTTCCTCGATGGATTGTGCTTCCTGGTCCATGTCGGTCAGTACGTTGTCCATCTCGGTGACCATTTCTGAGAAATTGCTGGTGCTCTCGTGGACATTTTCCGCATTTCTCGTGCTGGCCTGTACGGAATTGCTGAGGGTTGTAATCTTGTCTGCCAGCAGGGAAACAGTGGTGCCGATTTTGGCGGTGGCTTCCGAGGTCTGGTTGGACAGGGCTTTCACTTCGTTGGCGACAACCGAAAAGCCGCGTCCGGCTTCGCCGGCCCGGGCGGCCTCGATGGTGGCGTTCAGGGCCAGCAGGTTGGTCTGGCTGGCGATGTCATTGATGGTGGAGGCGACAGCGCTTACTTCATCCAGGGCAGACTGGAGATCATTGAGCTGTTCGGAGAATTCGCCGACCGAGGCAATGAGCTTGTGGATATCGCCCAGGGTGTTCTCCACCACTTCGCCGGATCGTGACATGCTTTGCCGGGTCTGATGTACCCGGTCCCGGGTGTTTTTCGATGTTTCGCAGATGTTGTTGTTGCTTTGGGAAATTTCCCGGGCTTTCTCCTGCAGGTTCTGAAAAGCCTTTGCCTGTTCACTGACCAGATTGCTGACTTGGTCAACAATGCCGGAAATATCCGCGATTTCAATGCCCAATCCGCCGGCTTCGACGGCAACTGCCTGGAAGGCATCTGTTTTGTCCGATGTCTGTGTCATCTGCGTTTCTCTGTTCTGTAACTCTTATCCGGTTCCTGTCTGTCCCTCTTTTGCGGTCACTCAGTGGTGCGTTGATGAAAGGCGCTTCTGGATGAGTTCCCTGTTTGCACAGTATATAGATTGGATTTAATAAAATATTAAATGTGCGGGCCTTTGGACGTCTTTTTTATGTATAATATTTAACGGATATTTTTATATGCGGAAATATGCTTGAAAACGGGCGGATGTTTCAACCGGGCTGGGGTGAGGAAATATGACGATAGTGGATGAGAATTGCCTGGAGGAGCTGGCTGTTTATCTGGGGGACCAGTTGCATGAAGTGCTTGAAAAATATATCAGCGATGGTGACGCGTATGTCGCCCGGCTGCGGGACAGCCTGCTGGCGGGCGATTTTAAAGGTCTGGCCGACATTGCCCATCCCCTGAAATCCACCAGCCAGCAGATCGGCGCCGGAAGCGTTGCAGCCATAGCCAGGGAAATCGAGGTCAATGCCCGCAGGGAAAATGATCTGGACTATGCGGAGCTGATCGACAGATTGCCGGAACAGTTTGAACAGGTGGAACGGTTTCTCAGAGACTACATGGCCCGCCAGGGAACCGCTTCGACATCAGCCAGCTGGCCGGGTTCTTGATATTCGGGGCATTTACTGTGGTGCCAGTCAAGCGCTTCGCCGATGATGTCCCGATACTCGCGGGAAATTCTCTGGTCGATGATCCTGGCCTGCTTCCGGTCATAATTCTCTTCCCTGTTCTTTGAGTGCCGGGCAAAATTCAGTTCGACCGACCGCATAACCTCTGCGTCGTCAAAGCCCAGGGCAAGGGTTTCGGAGGCCAGCGCCAGGCTCTCTTCCGGCCTGGAAATCAGGCTGTTATAAGACATTACTCGACAGTGGCCGGAGGGAAGCTGTGTCATCAATTTCCTGAAGGCGGCCATCTGGATTTCATAAACCAGCAGGATCAGCCGGGCAGTGCTTTTCCAGGGATCCGCCGCCAGGGGTGCCGCCTGTTCGATCAGGCCGGAATAGTGGGGAAAGGCTCTCTGCAGTTGCCGCAGTAAATTACAGATATAGGTGATCCTCTCCCGCCCGCCGCGAAGCACGGCAATCAGGAAGTCTTCCGGCTCAATGATCAGGAGCACCGCTCGTGACGAGGGATGGCACTCCATCAGCTCCGGCAAAAAACAGTTTACCCAGTTGGACGGCTTGAGCAGCGTTGTTTCTCCGGCTTGCCAGGGGGTGTTGAATTTCTGCAGAACCACGTTTTTCAGCAGGGACCAGTCAGCTCCACTCTCATACAGCGGATGATTTTCCAGCCTGAGTGTGGACAGGGCGATCAGTGCCTGGGGCTCTTTGTAACACAACGCCCTGCCGGGAATGGTGCAGGCCCGCGCGAGCAGGGTGGACCCGCAGAAGGAGACATGGAAAATAAACCGGGCTGGATCACATACAAGCTGGCCGGCAGCTTGAAACTCTTTGAGATGGTCCCAGTCAATCAGGTATCTGTCCCCGTCAACGGACAGCCTGGTTCGCCCGTCGATGAAGGCCGCTTCAGAAATAAGCGCCTTCTCCGTTTTCACAAATTCCAGTTGCCTGGAGTCCGCAAGGATGTTGGTCAGAAAATATTCTGGCGAGTGGATCAACTTGTCCAGGGAGGGCGGAAAAGAAGCGGAATAGGTCATGTGGTGCAGCGGCCCCTGATTATTTTTCTTTAGGGCGCTCTTCTCCCGCAGCAGCCTGGCAGGGCTGCCGGGGAGGAGTGTGCCTGTGTGGTAACGGGTCCAGTATTCACATATGTGGGAAGTAGCGCATCAGTTATGCGATATACTGTCGGATTAGCACGATAAAATGCCGAATATTATTTCGCAATCTGACCGCTGCCAAGCTGGTCCGGATGATAGGAGAAGATAATTTCGTGATCCGGTTTGGCGATATCCAGGTCCCGGTCCGGGCATTCCACATGGGCGATAAGATGCCGGATTACGTTGAGGCGGGCCTCCTTCTTGCTGTCTGCCCGCACGACATGCCAGGGCGTGATGGGATTATGGGTGCGCTCGAACATTTCATTCCGGGCGGCGCTGTAGTCGTGCCAGTGCTCCAGCGCCACTTCGTCAATGGGACTGATTTTCCATTGCTTTAGCGGGTCGATGCGCCTCTCGTCCAGGCGTTTCTTTTGTTCTTTCCTGCTGATATCCAGATAATATTTGATGATCTGGATGCCGGAACGGACCAGCATCTGCTCGAAAGTTACCACAGAGGTCATGAAATCCTCATATTCTGCGTCGGTACAGAAGCCCATAACCCGCTCGACGCCGGCCCGGTTATACCAACTGCGGTTCATCAACACCATCTCCTGGGCAGCGGGCAGATGCTCTGCAAAGCGCTGGAAATACCAGGAACTGCGTTCCCTCTCATTGGGTTTTCCCAGCGCCACGACCCTGGTTTCCCGGGGGCTGAGATGCTGGATGATTCGCTTGATGGTGCCGTCCTTGCCGGCCGCATCCCGACCTTCGAAAATCACCAGGATTTTGTGGTCATGCTTGATGATATGGCGCTGCAGCTTGACCAGCTCGATCTGCAGGTTGCGTAATGTCTTCTTGTAGTCACTGTGTTCTTTGTTCATGAGAGTATCCCGCACCGTGCCTTTCCTTATCCTATAATGCCACAGTTGTCGGAAAAGTCAGCCCTATAGCGGGCGAGGAAGAAAAAACGGCAAGACATCTGAAAAAATCTGCTATGATGTTAAAATCAAAAGATAAAAAGGGAAAAATGTCTTGCCGTTAAATGAGGCTCAACTGGTTTTCTATCATATGGGCGCGGCGCTGGTGATCGGTCTGCTGATCGGCGTTGAGCGGGGCTGGGAAAAGCGTGAGGCCGCGGAAGGGCAGCGCATTGCCGGGGTCAGGACCTATGGCCTGATCGGGCTTTTGGGCGGCGCTGCGGCGCTGGTGGGGGAACATTTCGGGGCTTTGATCGTCGGCCTCTCCTTTTTTGCCGTCGCGGCGGTGCTGACGGTGGTCTATGCGGTCAACCTGCACCGGGGTAATGACGCCGGCATCACCAGCCTGGTGGCCGGCCTGCTCACCTTCCTGCTCGGATGCCTGGCAGCCATGGCCCACGTCAGCATTGCCATTTCCGTCGCGGTGGTTGCGGTGCTGTTGCTCAGTCAAAAACCGTTGTTGCACAAGTGGGTGCGGGGCATCCAGGCCACCGAACTGCAGGCCGGGGTCAAGCTTTTGCTGATTTCCGTGGTTATGTTGCCGGTGCTGCCCGACAAGGGTTATGGTCCCTGGCAGGCGCTCAATCCCTATGTGATCTGGTGGATGGTGGTGCTGATCGCGATCATTTCCTTTGCCGGTTATTTCGCCATCAAGCTCGGCGGCGCGAGGCTGGGGGCGGCATTAACCGGCCTGTTTGGCGGCCTGGCGTCCTCGACCGCGGTAACCCTGCATTTCTCCCGTATCACCCGGCGCAGTCCGTCCATGGCGCCGGTGCTGGCCACGGGAACGCTGCTGGCCTGCGGCACCACCTATCTTCGCATTATCCTGGTGGCGTCCATCCTGAATGCCTCCCTGTTCAAGATTCTTATCCTGCCGACGGCAGTCATGGCGGTGCTGACCTATACCCCTGCCTTCTTTTACTGGCGTAAATATTCGGACAATAAGACCGAAGAAGTCACCGGCCTGATCAATCCGCTGGAGCTGTGGCCGGCCATTGGCTTCGGCGTCCTGCTGGCGGTGGTGATGGTGTTGGGCCGGGCAATCCGGGACTGGATCGGTGCGGCCGGGATCCTCGCCCTGTCGGCCGCCTTCGGGCTTGCGGATGTGGATGCGATCACCCTGTCCCTGTCCCGCATGAGCCAGTTTGATCTCACACCGCAGATCGCTGTCAGCGGCATCATTATTGCTGCTGTGGTCAATAATCTGGTCAAGGGGGGCATCGCCGCCGTGATCGGCGGACAGGATATAGGCAAAAGGGTCAGCCTGCCGCTGATTGCCAGTGCCGCTGCAGGGCTGCTGGCAACCGGGGCTCTGCTCTGGTAGCGGGAAGCGCCGCGACTTCAGATTTGACCAGAGGACAGGTCACCGGAAACTTCCGCAAATAGCTCCGTCAGGGTTCGGACCAGGGGGGAATGCAGGGATTCCTGACGGGTCAGGACTGATGTCTTCAGCTTAGGTTCCTGCTGCAGGGGGAGGGGAATAAGGTCTCCCGCCGCAAAGTCCGCCTGGAACAGGCTTGCCGGGCCGCTGATCACATGGTCTGTAACTTTGGTGATTTCCCTGAGCACATTATAGTTTTCGCATTTCACTCCCTGGTTTGCCGATCCTTCGCCGATCTCTGCGAACCAGTCCCGAAGATAGTCCGGGATACGCGGTGCTGCCAGCGGGTAGTCCAGTATCTCTTTGAACGAAATCCCGGTTCGCCTATTTTTACCGCACAGCAGCGGGTGTCCGGGGCGGGTCGCGAAAACCAGATTTTGATCGGCGAGTGGCACAGTATGCAGGTCTTCAAGATTATTCAGGGGGTCAAAAGCGCCAACTGCCAGGTCGAGACCGACTTTATTGAGAGCGGTCAGCAGGCGTGCGGCAGAATCCACCCTGACCGTGACTGAAATATGTGGATGGAGGGACAAAAAGCGGGACAAAACCCTGGGCAGAAGATTCTGTTCAACAACGGGACCTACACCGATCCTGAGTTCGCCGATTTCCATGTTGGCCATCAGCTGCATTTGGCGCTGAAGCATTTCTCCCCGGTCCAGAAGCTGTTGCCCCTTTTCCAGAAGGTAGGTTCCGAATACCGTGGGGCGGGTGCCGCGGCGACTGCGGTGAAACAGGGTGACGCCCAGCTTGTCTTCGAGGCGGGCGATCTTTTTGGTCAGGGCCGGCTGCGACATGTTCAGGACGTCCGCCGCTTTGTTGAAGCTGCCTTCACTGGCCAGCGCCTTCACCAGCTTCAGTTCCTGCATTTCAATCATCTTATTCCATTTGGTTATTAAAATGGCGAATATATATTATTATATTGAATTTATTAAAGGCTGTACACTTTTCCTGTCACTTAAAAAACAAAGGACAGGGAAGATGCTTCAAGACACTCTCAAGACAGTGAAAATTCTGGTGATGGTGCTTTCTTTATGCCTGGCGACCGGCTCAACTCTGGTTGCCGAAGAGGCCACTGTGGAAAAGCCGGAGATTTCCATTCATCCGGAACTGGCGGCCCACACGGCCCATTTTGAAAAAAAGGTCTACCAGGTGGGAGATAATGTCTATTCCGCCGTCGGCTATAGCCTTGGCAATGTGATTATGATTGTTGGCGAGGACGGTGTGATTGTCGTCGACACGGGGACTCATCCCGGCGAGGCGGCCGAGGCCTGGAACGAGCTTCGCAAATATTCTGACAAGCCGGTGCGGGCCGTGGTCTATACCCACTTCCATCCCGATCACTGGGGCGGGGTCAAGGCGATTGTGTCGCAGGAAGAAGTTGATAGTGGAAAAGTACGGATCTTTGCCCATGAAACCCTGGTCAGCAATGTGGTTCATCAGGGCGGCGCCATGGGTCCGATCCTGGCCATGCGCACCGGGTACAGTTTTGGCCTCGGCCTGCCGCCGGAAGACCGGGAAGGGATGAATGAAGGGATCGGTCCGGAAATCACCCAGGGGACGTCCGGGTTCCTCTATCCAACCGATGTTTTTGATGACCATCTTCAGGTCACCATCGCCGGCGTACAACTGCAAATGGTTCACGTCCCCAGTGAAGCACCGGATGAAATTTCCGTTTACCTGAAAAAGGGCAACATCCTGCTGTCCGGCGAAACCATCCAGGGCCCGACCCTGCCCAATATTCACACATTGCGCGGCACCAAGTTCCGCGATCCGCTGCAATGGTATAAGAGCATCGACCGGCTCAGGGGGTTCAAGGCTGCTTATCTGGTGCCATCCCACGGACAGCCACTCTATGGTGCGGACCGGGTCGAGGAGGTGCTGAGAATGACCCGCGACGGTATCCAGTATATCCACGACCAGACCCTGCGTTATATAAACAAGGGTCTGACCCCGGACGAACTGGCGCAGACAGTGGCATTTCCCGACTATCTGGCCAATTCGAAGCCTTACCTTCGGGAATATTACGGCACTGTCAAACATGCGGTCCGGGAGATCTATGCCGGTTATCTGGGGTGGTTCGAGGGCGATCCGACCGATCTGGACCCGATGCCGCGGAGTGAAGCCTCACGCCGTTATGTAGAACTGCTGGGCGGGCGGGACAGATTGCTGGCCGCCGCCCGGGACGCCTATGAGAAGGGTGAGGCCCAGTGGGCGGCGGAACTGGCGACCCATCTGGTGCGCATCGACCATAAGGATATGCCGGCCCGGTTGCTCAAGGCCGCTGCGCTCCGCAAACTGGGCTATGCCAGCATGAACACTAACTGGCGCAACTGGTATCTGACCTCGGCCCAGGAACTGGAGGGGCATATCGATCCAGTGGCGGATCTCAGGAAATTTATTGGCGCTTTCTCTTCCCCGGATATTGTTGCCGCCTGGCCGCTGGCGCGTCTGGTGGAGGGGCTCGGTCCCCGCCTGGCGGCGGAAAAAACGCTGGGCCGGCACGTAACCGTTGCTTTTGTTGCCACCGAT
Organism: Emcibacter nanhaiensis; assembly: GCF_006385175.1. Taxonomy (NCBI): domain Bacteria; kingdom Pseudomonadati; phylum Pseudomonadota; class Alphaproteobacteria; order Emcibacterales; family Emcibacteraceae; genus Emcibacter; species Emcibacter nanhaiensis. Next base: position 127,376 of record NZ_VFIY01000010.1, on the reverse strand, counting down.
ACCGGCGAAGGGCACGCCCTGGAAATCAGGCAGGCGGTGGCCGAATTCCATGCGGACATCCCGTCTGATGCGGAGGTGACGGTGCGGGCGCCCCGGATGGTTCTGGTGGGGTTGCTGACCGGACAGGCCACGGTGGAGCAGTTGCTGGATAAGGGGCTTCTGGGGATTGACGGCGACCCGGCGCGGCTCAGGGAAATCCTGGGAATGTTTGATCCCATGCTCTCGCCCATCGAACTGACCCTGAGATAAAATAAACCCCCGGAGGGTGACCTCCGGGGGTAAATAAGCGTTAGTTTGGTCCGGCTTATTCTTCCAGTTTGCCGATTCCGAACATTTTCAGGATGTACTTCTCATAAATCGGCTCGCTGGTGCCTTTTTTCATCTTGTTCATGAAATATTTCTCGAAGCCGATTTTCGCCAGGTGGACCCATTTCCCTTTCTTGAACCAGGTGGTATTGCGGGGCGGGATTTGCGGCATGGCGACAAAGGCAATGCCGGTATCGCCCATATCCGCCAGGCAGATGGCGTTCCAGGTAGCTTTGGCATAGGGTTTTTTGCCGGCGAGATCGGCAGCAATATTGTGGGCGATCGCGGTCACCATGGATTCAATCATAAAGCCGGTCTTGGGCGTTCCTGTCGGGACAGGCGTGTCTTCCACCGGCGGGATCGCCACACAGACCCCGGCAGAATAGATGTTATTCCATTTGGGGTTGCGCTGATATTCATCAATCAGGACAAACCCTTTCGGGTTACACAGTTCCGTGACTTCCGCCACGGCATCCACGCCGGCGAAGGGCGGAATCAGCATGGCGTGATTGAAGGGAAGTTCGTGGGTTCGTTCCACTTCCTTGTTCTGATTAAACTCCTCAATTTCGAAACTGCCGTCCTTCACTTCCTTGACGCTGGCGTTGCAGATCCATTTGATGTCGCGGTTGCGTAACTCGCTTTCCAGCATGGATTTGGAATCGCCAACCCCGCCGAGGCCGAGGTGGCCGATATAGGGCTCGCTGGTGACAAAGGTCATGGGCACCTTGTTGCGGATCTTTTCGTCTTTCAGAGCCTTGTCCAGGATCAGCGCATACTCATAAGCCGGGCCAAAGCAGCTCGCGCCCTGGAAGGCGCCGACAATGACGGGACCGGGGTTTTCCACCAGCTTCTGGAAATCCAGATAGGATTTTTCTGCATGGGGCAGGGTACAGACAGACTGGGTGTAGCCGTCCGGGCCGGCGCCGGGAATATTCCCCCAGGCCAGTTTGGGACCGGTGGTGATGACCAGATAGTCATAGTCAATGGTATCGCCGGACGCCAGAGTGACCTGGTTGGCATCCGGGTCGATTTTGGTCACCCGTTCGGCGATAAAGCCGATATTTTTCTTCGCCAGATAAGGTTCCGCATCAAAGGCGACTTCGTCGGCTTGCCGCCAGCCCACAGCCACCCAGGGATTTGACGGCACAAATCTGAACTGCGGACTTTCATTGATCATGATCACTTCATGACTTTTGTCCAACTCCTCCCGGATTTCATAAGCTGCCGGCATGCCGCCGAGCCCCGCGCCGATGATAAGTACTTTTGCCATTGTATTTTCCTTTTGACTTTGCCTTCCCTGGAATTAGGTTCTAGATGCTAATAACACAAAACTGCTGTTAATTATAAGACTCTTAACACAGACTGACAGGATTACTTTTGATGCATGTCAACGGTACCCAAAACGCTAAAAAAAGCGTACACTTGAATTTGAACTCCTCAGTACCCAGATTGTTATTTACAGTATTCTTTTGTGAATTGATTGGGATCAAATCCCCCGAAGTTTTTATAGGTTAAAAGGAATTATAGAAGGATTTTAGGAGAATTACCATGTCTATCGATCGTGTCGTCCTTGCTTTTGCCGGAGTTATGATTCTCGTGGGTATTGCCTTGGCGTATTATGTGCATCCCTACTGGATTGCGCTGCCCATTTTTGTCGGCCTTAACATGTTCCAGGCGGCCTTTACCGGCTTTTGTCCCCTGGCCATCATTCTCAAGAAACTGGGCGTGAAGCCGGGACAGGCATTCAACTAGCCGGCCCGTTCGCAACGAACATAAATAATAACAAGTAAGATTTTTGGGAGAAATCCATGATTACCCTCTCTGAAAAGGCCAGTAATACACCAAAGACATTCTACTGGCTGACGGGTCTGCTTAGTGCCCTGATGATCGTGTTGGTGGCGCTGCCCACCTTCTGGCCTGCTTCTTTCAGCATGCTGAGTCCCTTGAAAATTGATACGGACCCGGAAAACATGCTGTCTGCGGACGAGCCGGTGAGGGTATTCCATAATGCCGAGAAAAAGGAATTCTCCCTTTATGATATGGTTGTGGTCGGGGTGGTCAATAAAACCAATCCCCAGGGCGTCTTTAATCAGAAATCCCTGACCGATATTTACGACCTGACCACCTTCGCCAAGAATATCCAGTGGACCGATGAGGACGGCAGCGTCCACGGGGTGATTGCCGCCGATGTGATGGCGCCGTCCACGGTGGATAATATCGAGCCGGGCGGAGTCGGCTCCGTTCGGTTCGAATGGCTGATGAACAGTCCGCCGAAATCCGACGCAGAGGCCCTGGAAATCAGGGAGAAGGCCCAGAACCTGCCGATGCTGAACGGGACCATTGTTTCTGACGACGGCAAGGCGGTGGCCATTTACCTGCCCATTACGGCGAAAAACATCAGCTACAATGTGGTGGAAAAGCTCAAGGAACATATCGCCACCTATGACAATGGTGACGAGTATCATATCACCGGCATGCCGGTGGCCCAGGATGTGTTCGGGGTGGAAATGTTCAAGCAGATGGCCATTTCCGCACCCATGGCCATGATCCTGATCTTCCTGTTGCTGTGGTATTTCTTCAAGAAAGTCAATCTGGTGGTCTCCCCCATGATCGTGGCCATGGCCTCGGTGATTGTCACCATGGGGCTGCTGATTGTGACGGGCAATACCGTCCATATCATGAGCAGCATGATCCCCATTTTCATTATGCCGATCGCGGTGCTGGATGCCATTCACATCCTGTCGGATTTTTATGACTGTTACCATGTCTATAAGGATCGCAGAAAAACCATCGACCATGTGATGAAGGAATTGTCCCGGCCGATGCTGTTTACCACTCTCACCACGGCGGTGGGTTTTGCCTCCCTGGCCTTTACCCCCATTCCACCGGTGCAGGTGTTCGGTATTTTCGTCTCCATCGGGGTGATCGCCGCCTGGTTCTTCACCGTGACCCTGGTTCCGGCCTACATCATGCTGATGAAGGAAGAAAGTTTTGCCGACTTTTCCCACGAAACCAGGGAACAGGCGGAAGGCACCATGATGTTCCGGTCGCTCAACTTCATGGGGGGAATGACGTATAATTATGCCAAATTGATCCTGGCTGGCGTGGTGATCCTGGGTTTTGTCGCCTGGTATGGGATCAACCAGATTGTGATCAATGACAACCCGGTCAAATGGTTCGCCCCCGATCATGATATCCGGGTCGCCGACCGGGAACTGAATGCCCGCTTCTCCGGGACCTATATGGCCTATCTGAAGCTGGAAAGCGCGGCCGAGCAGGGCAGCCTTGCCGACTATGCGGCGACCCTCAGGGACCGCATGGCCGCAAGCACTCTGGCGCCCCTGCAGCAGCTGGCGCCTGAAGTGGAAGCCCTGGCTGGGACCGCCGCCGATAAAAACGAACTGATTTCCCTGCTGGTGGAAAAGGTCGAGAACGGCCTGGACAACGCTCCGGATGAAGAGTGGGAGGCCTGGGACGAGGCCCTGACCTTTGCCGAAGGGCTCGCCAATGAGGGTGAGACCTTTAAAAATCCGGAAGTTCTGCGCTACATCAGCGGTCTGCAGGACTATCTGGTGCAAAGCGGCCTGGTCGGGAAAAGCAGCGCGCTCACCGATGCGGTCAAGACCGTGCATCGGGAACTGTACGCCGGCGACCCGGAAGCCTACCGCATTCCCGATACGCCGGCGGCTGTGGCCCAGACCCTGATCACCTTCCAGAGCGGTCACCGTCCCCAGGACCTGTGGCATTTCGTGACGCCTGATTACAAGAAGGCGGCCATGTGGCTGCAGCTGAAAAGCGGCGACAACAAGGATATGGCCATTGTGGTCAAACAGGTGAATGATTATTTTGCCGCTAATCCGGCGCCGATGGACATCAAACCGAACTGGTTCGGCCTTACCTATATCAATATGATCTGGCAGGACAAGATGGTCAGCGGCATGGCGGAAGCCTTTATCGGCTCCTTTGTCATCGTGCTGGTGATGATGATCTTCCTGTTCCGGTCCTTCCTGTGGGGTGTGCTGGCCATGGTGCCGCTCACGTTCACCATCGGCATGATCTATGGCATCATCGGCCTGATCGGCAAGGATTATGACATGCCGGTGGCGGTTCTGTCCTCGCTCAGCCTTGGCCTGGCGGTGGACTATGCCATCCATTTCCTGGCCCGGTCCCGGGAAATGCGAAAACGCCACAAGGACTGGAAGGAAACCGCCAGCGCGGTCTTCGGCGAACCGGCCGTGGCCATTACCCGGAATGTGATCGTGGTGGGTATCGGCTTTTTGCCGCTGCTGGCGGCGCCGCTGGTGCCCTACCAGACGGTCGGTACTTTCATCTCCGCCATCCTGGTCCTGGCCGGGGTCGCCACACTGACCATTCTGCCGGCTATGATCCGGGTCCTGGAAAAATTCCTGTTTGGAAAAGAAGCAAAGGAAAAATCATGAAGAAATTATTCGCAACCCTTGTTTTTCCGCTGATCCTTTTTGCCGGGGCTGCCCAGGCCCAGGACGTGATGGAGGTCGTCAAGAAAGCCAACCACACCTCCTATTACCAGGGCAATGACGGACGCGCCATGGTGGACATGGAAATCCTGGACGACCAGGGACGCAGCCGTTCGCGCCAGTTTGTGATCCTGCGCCGGGACGATGAAGAGGCCGATACCGGGCAGAAGTTCTACGTTTATTTCAACAAGCCGGCTGATGTGAAGAAGATGGCCTTCATGGTGTGGAAGAATGTTGACCGGGATGACGACCGCTGGCTCTACCTGCCGGCCCTGGACCTGGTAAAACGGATCGCCGCCAGTGACGAACGCACCAGCTTCGTCGGCTCACACTTCTTTTATGAAGATGTTTCCGGCCGCGGGATTGAAGAGGATACCCATGAACTGGTGGAGGAAACCGACGAGCTCTATAAGATCAAGAGTGTGCCCAAGGATACCGGCAAGGTCGAGTTTGCCTATTATGTGAACTGGATCCACAAAGCCACCTTCCTGCCCATCAAGACCGAATATTACGACGAGAACGGTCGCAACTACCGGACCTACACGGCGTTGAAGGTGGAAATGGTTGACGGGCATCCGACTGTGACCGCGTCGCAGATGAGCGACAACGTCAGTGGCGGCAAAACCACAATGAGCTATAGTGAGGTCAAATATGATGTGGATCTGCCGGAGGATATCTTCACCGAACGCTACCTCAGGAAGGCCCCGCGCAAATACCTGAAATAACCCGGGCTGCATTTGGCTGTAAAACAAAGAAAAATGATGAAAAAATCCGCTGTATTGATGACCGCAGGCCTGGCCTGCTGGATGGGTATGGGCATAGCCTCGGCCCAGGAGATCAAGTTGCCCGAAGGCCTGATGGGGCTGGGAACCGGCGACAAAGAAGAAGAGAGCAAAAAAGAGAAAAAATCGGCAGGCCTTCCCTTCGACCTGACCGGGTTTATCGAAGGCCGCATTGGGGTGCGCACCCAGTCTGATGATCATGAAAAATCCGCCAGCATTGGCGAGACCCGCCTGCAGCTGGATATGGAGAAACAGGTGGACATGTTCACCTTTAACCTGACCACTGATTTCCTGCTGGATCCGGTGGTCGACGACTATGGCGTGGACCTGGAAAGCGGCAAGGGACTGATTGACCTGCGTGAAGCCAATGTCACCTTCAGTCCGCTGGATTTCATGGATGTGAAGCTCGGGCGCCAGATCCTGACCTGGGGCACCGGGGACCTGATTTTCATCAACGATTTGTTTCCCAAGGACTGGAACAGTTTCTTCATCGGCCGGGATGATGAATATCTCAAGGCACCGTCCGACGCCCTGAAAGCGGCCTTTTTCTCCGACAGCTTCAACCTTGATGTGGTCTACACCCCCCGCTTTGACAATGACCGCTATATCGACGGGCACCGCATCTCCTTTTTCGATCGCGGGCTGAACGACCTCAGGGGCAGGGAAAATGTGGTGACGGCAGATCTGCCCGACGACTGGTTCAGCGACGATGAGCTGGCGCTGCGCCTGTATCGTTCCTTCGGTGCCTTCGAGACGGCACTTTACTATTACAACGGGTATTGGAAAAGCCCGGGCGGTCAGAACATGATGACCGGCGCGGTCACCTTCCCCAAACTGCAGGTCTTCGGCGCCAGTGTGCGCGGCCCGGTGGCCAAGGGGATCGCCAATATGGAGGCAGGCTACTATAAAAGCGCCTCGGGCTCCGGTTCCAATCCCCTGGTCCGGAACAGCGAATTTCGTTTCCTGGCCGGTTATGAGCAGGAGATTGCCACCGAGCTGACCGCGTCCGTGCAATATTATCTGGAACGGAAGCTGGACTATGATGCCTATGTGGCCAGCCTGCCGCCGGGCGCCATCGTCGATGATGAAAACCGGCACCTGATTACCCTGCGCCTGACCAAGCTGTTGAAGCAGCAGACCATGACGGTTTCGCTGTTCAACTTCTGGTCCCCGTCCGACAAGGACGGTTACCTGCGGTTCAATGTTTCCTACAAGATTACCGACAGTCTGGAAGTGGAAGGCGGCGGAAATGTCTTTTACGGAGCGGAGAATTACAGCTTTTTCGGCCAGTTCCAGGACAACAGTAATATCTATGCCGGACTGAGATATAATTTCTAGTTCTTCGCATCTGCGGTAAGTATTTATAATATAAGAAAAATGCAATATGTTTTGCAGTGCGGTTTATTCATAAAAAGTTAGGAACTACTGCTTTAAGTTGGTCACATACTAGTGATGCAAGGGTTTGAGGGACACCCTGCACAGGAGAATATGATGACTAATGTGTTCAGGCGTTTAATTTATTTGTTCCTTTCATTCAGCGCCATGCTGTTTCCCGCCGCCGCCCTGGCTGAACCGGCGCAGCGTTTTGCCCTGCAAAGTGATCTCGACCATGTCTGGACCATGACGGCCGCGGGCCTGGTGTTCATGATGCAGGCCGGATTTTTGCTGCTGGAAAGCGGCATGGTGCGGGCCAAAAACTCGATCAACGTGGCCCAGAAGAATATCACCGACTTTATTCTCTCGACCCTGGTGTTCGGTGCCGTTGGATTCATGATCATGTTCGGCTCATCCGTCGGCGGTCTGTTCGGCTTCGAGCTGGATTTGTTGATGTTTGACCGGGTCAGTGACTGGACCTTTACCTTTTTTGTTTTCCAGGTCGTGTTCTGCGGAACCGCTGTGACGGTGCTGTCCGGCGCGGTGGCAGAGCGCATGAAGATGGACGTTTTCATGATGATGGCGGTGTTCATCGGCGCCTTTGTCTATCCGGTTTACGGCCACTGGGCCTGGGGCAACCTGCTGGATCCGGCCAACGAACCTCTTCTGGGGGCCATGGGTTTCATCGATTTTGCCGGCTCTTCCGTGGTGCATTCCATCGGCGGGTGGGCGGCGCTTGCTGCCGTTATTCTGGTGGGGCCGCGGATCGGCAAGTTTGATGCTGAGGGAAATCCTCAACGGATCCACGGGCACAATGCCATTCTTTCCACCCTGGGAGCGATGATCATCTGGGTCGGCTGGATCGGTTTTAACGGCGGATCGACCACCGCCGGTACGTCTGCATTCGCCCATATTATCATGAATACTGTTGTCGCCGGCGCTATTGGCGGCCTGGTGCAGATGGTGCTGGGAAGATATATTGAAGGTATCTACCGTCCGTTCAGGACCATTAACGGCGTTCTGGCCGGACTGGTCGGAATTACGGCGGGCTGCGATGCGGTGTCCACCTGGGGGGCGCTGGCGATCGGCGCCAGCAGCAGCCTGGTATGCTTTTACGGCGCAAAGATGCTGGTCTACCGGTTCAAACTGGACGATGTGGTCGGCGCCATATCCGTGCACGCTTTTGCCGGGGCCTGGGGCACTGTTATGGTGGGGGTGTTCGCCATGCCTGACAAACTTGCAGCAGCTGACCGTTTCGAGCAGATCGGTGTCCAGTCCCTGGGGGTGGTGCTTTGCTTTGTCTGGGCGTTCGGGACAAGTTATGTTTTCCTGCGTGTTCTGAAAATGGTGCTTTCCAGCCATCAGAATCCCAACGGCCTGCGGGTTCCTCCGGCCCATGAACTGGAGGGCCTGAACGCCTCCGAGCACGGGGCGACGCTCGGCACCGGGGTCCTGCAAAGGGCCATGTGCGAACTGGCGGACGGCAATGCGGACCTGACCCGCCGGGTGCAGATCGAACCCGGCGACGAGGCCGGGGAGCTTGGTGAGATTTTCAACCGGGTGATGGATACCATCGAAGAAAACGAGCGTAAAATGCGTTCCCTGGAGAAGGAAAAGGAAGCCAACCAGGCCAAGACGGCCTTCATTGCCAAAATGTCCCATGAATTGCGCACACCGTTGAATGCGATCATCGGATTTTCTGACATTCTCCGGGGCAAGGCCGCCCAGACCGTCAAACCGGAAACCGTGCATGAATATGCCGAGGATATCAATTCAAGCGGCCGGCACCTTCTGGAAATCATCAATGATATTCTTGACCTGTCAAAGATCGAGGCCGGAAAATATGTGCTTCACCTGGAGGAGGTCTGGGTGGATGAAATCGCCGAGCAGGCCCTGCGTCTGATCCGTGAGGCGGCAAATGACAAGAATCTCACAGTCTCGTGCCAGATTGACCGCAATTTCCCGTCCCTCAGGCTGGACGAGAGGCTGATGAAGCAGATCATGACCAACCTGCTGTCCAATGCGATCAAGTTCACGCCGGAAGGCGGCAAGGTGAGCGTAATTCACAAGGTGTTGCCGACCGGCGGTGTGCGCATTGTTGTCGCAGACACCGGCATTGGCATGGCGGAGAAAGATATTGCCAAGGCGCTGGAACCCTTTGGCCAGGTGGAATCCTACCTGACGCGCCAGCACCAGGGGACCGGACTTGGCCTGCCGTTGGTGAATGCCTTTGTGGAACTGCAGGGCGGCACCCTTCTGATCGAAAGTGAACCTGGCACGGGAACCGAAATTTCCATCATTTTCCCGCAGTCTCTTGTCTTTGACGAGACACTTTCCGCCGATACAGCCTGATCCCTTTGTTGCTGTCCCGGCCCGGGAGAACAGGACTTTCCCCTTTACAGGCAATTTATGCTATACTTGTTAAAGTTCGGTATTAAAGATACTCGAACTTTCGGATATGCGAAAATAACTTCGCATAGAGCCAAACAGGAGGGGAGTATGAATGGAATTTTGAGGAAAATGGCGACCGGCTTTGGTGCCTGTCTGTCAGTGCTGTTGGTGGTTGTGAACGTGCAGGCCGGGGAACAGGAAAGCGTGGAAGACAAGATCGCCCGGGCTATGTCGGCCGCCCCAATGGATATTTCCGCTGAAGCCACCATCATCGATATTGACGGCACGGTTCTGCGGGAAGGGACCAATGACTGGATTTGCATGCCTGGAGTGCCGTTAATTCCCGGCGACAAGCATCCCATGTGCAACGACCCGGTCTGGACTGCCTGGATGAAGGCCGTAGCGGAGGGCCAGCCCTTTACGACCGACGTCATTGGCGTGTCCTATATGCTGCAGGGGGACGCCCTGGTCAATAATGACGATCCGTCCGCCACCGATCCCAATGATGGCGGGGTCTGGGTGCAGGAAGGCCCTCATCTGATGCTTCTGATGCCGTCCGCAGCACATCTGAAGGGGCTTCCCCGCAATCCCTTTGTTGGTGGGCCCTACGTCATGTGGGGGGATACTCCCCTGGTTCATGTCATGGTGCCGCTGGAAGAGAAAACTCAATAAAAATACACATAAAATCTGCCTGGATTTTGAATTAAACACGATCCGGTTGTTCATGCTCCGTTAAATCGGAATCACCTATGATTCAGAGAATCACGGGTGCAAGGGACCTTGAGGCTTAACCGTTAACCTGAGAGGAACCACGGGTATGAACAACCGGAAAAAAACTTCGCTTTGTATCGTTGCTTGTCTTGTCGCAACCGTCTTTGCCGGCGCCGCCCAGGCCCGGGAACTCAGCACCGAAGAAGTTGATGCCGCGGTTCTGGCCGCACAAAAAGCCCGGCAAGCCGCCCAGCAGGCCATGCTGGAGTATCGTGACCGGAGCCACATCTCCTCTGAAGAGGCAGACAAAGCCAAACAAGCAGCCAAGGTAGCGCTGAATGCCGCCCGCGAAGCCTCAAAGCAAGCGGCGCAGCTGGTCAGCGAATATGCCTACAACATGTCGAACGGCAGCTAACAGAAATTTTCTCTCCCTGACAATCTCCCTGTATGATTGTAGCCTTAAACTGAATTTACCGCCCTGGCCTGCCGGGGCTTTTTTTTATAGAAAAGGGATATGTATCTCCGCCCAAAAAAACCTCAAGTTGCTGTTTTGTCATAATTATTTAATGCCCGTCCGGGACACACAATTTCTCCACGAATAATTCACCGCTCTGTCAATGAAGCGTCACGAAAGCTTCACTCCCCGGAGCTACTTCTCCACCGGCGTTAAAGCTGAACGCTTATCCAATAAAAATATTCATTATTCGTTCGAGAGGAAAAGTCATGAAACGGATGCTTTCAAGAAAGTCCATGCTTCTGGGCGTGAGCGCTGTTGCGCTGATGACCGTTGCCACGGCTCAGGCAGAAGAAGAAGTCTACGAAGACGATGCTGCGGAATATGAAGAGATCATGGTGACCGGCAAAAAGGTAACCTTCGCCAACAACGCCACCGACCAGGTTATGCTGGACCAGAAGGCGCCGGCTGCCAGCGTTCTCGCTGTGGTTGACAGCCTGCCGGGCGTTCTGGTCAGCGAAGGCGGTATCTTCGGATCCGACGACTGGTCAACAACCGTCAATATGCGCGGCTTCTCTGTTGGTCTTGACCAGCAGCAGATCGGCACCACCATTGACGGCCTGCCCAACGGTAACTCCAACTATGGCGGCGGCTCCAAGGCCAACCGTTACCTGGATGCGGAAAACATGGAGCGGGTAGAGGTCTCCCAGGGGACTGCTGACATCGGTTCCCCGTCCCATGAGGCCCTTGGCGGTACATTGAACTTCATCTCCCGCAATCCGCTGGAGGAAGAGCAGTTCCGTGTCGGCCTGTCCTACGGTGACAACAACGCCCAGCGTATGTTCGTCAGCTATGACACAGGCGAGATCTTCGGCAACACCACGGCTTACATCAGCTATTCCCACACCGATAACGATGCCTGGATCGGCAACGCCGGCGGTACCTACCGGGATCATGTGGAAGCCAAGTTCGTCACCGAACTGGAAGACTGGACCCTGACCGGTCGTATCTCTTATGACGATGCCAACGAAGACAACTATCAGCGTATCAGCCTGGATTCCTTTTATGAAAATCCGGACTGGGACCGCCTGACCGACCAGTTGACCGGTATTCCGGTTATCGACCAGAACTTCCGTCCGTCATGGTCCACCCTGCGCAAGAACTTCTTTGCCTATCTGAATGCGGCGTATGAAGGTGAAAACTTCTCAGCCCATATCACTCCTTACTTCCACCAGCAGAATGGTCGTGGTGACTGGGCGCCGCCGTATCTGGTTGCTCTTGACGGCACCGGTGACCTGCAGCCCAGTGGTACTGTGTTCGGCGGCGGTTACACCGAGCGCGTATTTGAAGTCGATGGAAACCCGGTTATGTCTTATCGGCACACCCATTACGCCAAGCGTCGCCTCGGGTTCACCACCGAAGTCCAGGCTCAGCTGGTAGAAGACAACGAACTGCGCGTCGGCGGCTGGCTGGAAAGCACACGTCGCGACGAATGGCGTGACTGGCACGAAATCATCAACCCGCTGGCTTCCCACGCCTTTGTGGAAACCGCCTACTGGCGCCAGTATGACCGCACCTTCAACACCGACACCATCCTGCTGTATGCGGAAGACAGCCATGAATTCGGTGACCTGACACTGAGTGCCGGCCTGAAGAAATTCTTCGTCGATATCGAGCGCAAGGACGATTTCGGCAATGAAGCCAACTTCAGCAAAAACAGCGACTCTGACGTTCTCTTCTCTGTCGGTGCGGTTTACAACATCACTGAAGAACTGGAAGTCTTCGGCGGCTTCTCCCAGAACTTTGCCGCCATCAAAGACGGTGTGATTGAGGACCTCTCCGACCTGGCCGGATCCGGCAATGCCGAGATCCAGGCGTCCATCGACAGTGTTGACCCGGAAACGGCTGACAACATCGACCTTGGTGTTCGCTATTCCAACGACTGGATCCGCTTCAGCCTGACCGGTTACAGCATCAAGTTTGAAAACCGCATTGAAGCCATCTGCTCCAACAACGTCAGCGGCATCGATTATCTTGGTGATGACGAATGTGCCTACACCAACGTCGGCGGCGTGAAGTCCAAAGGGATCGAGGCTTTTGTTGACATTCGTGTGAATGACAACTGGAAGCTCTATTCCGCTCTGACCGTCAACGACTCCAAGTATGCCGGTACAGATGTGAAGGTTGCCCTGGCGCCGGAATTCCAGCTGGTCGGCACCCTGAGCTATACGAAAGACGGCCTGAACGCCGGTATTTCCGCCAAACATGTGGGCAAGCGATGGGGTAATTATACCACTGCCGCTGACGGGATTACGCCGGCTAGCAATGTGGATCGTCTGCCGTCCTTCACCATCGCCGACTTCTGGGTGGGTTATACCCTCGAGGGCGCCCTGGGACTGGACGCCATCGATTTCCGCCTGAACGTCAGCAACCTGTTTAACGAAGACTACCTCGGTGGCGGTACACCGGGTGGATACTTCCTGGGCACGGCGCGCCAGACCCTGGCGACCATGACCATGAAATTCTGATCACAGAACTGAACTGGGGGAAGCCTGCGGGCTTCCCCCTTTTTTCCGTTTCAGGGGATAAAAACATGAGAAAGATTACCAGAAATAATATTACGAGGCGTGAATTTCATCTCGGTGCAGCGGCAAGCCTGGCGGGCGCGACGGCTCTGTCCACCGGGCTGATGACAGGAGGAACCGCATTCGCGAAGGAAGCGCAGAAGCCGCTGACCCGCATTCTGTTCGGTTCCTGCTGCCATCAGGACAAACCGCAGCCGATCTGGGACCCGATCCTGCAGCTGGAGCCGGAACTGTTCATTTTTCTCGGCGACAATATCTATGGTGACAGCCGGGATATGGCAGTGCTCAAGGCCAAATATGACAAGCAGCGGAAAAACTTCACCCGTCTCAGGGAAAAGACCCCGGTGGTGGCGATCTGGGACGACCATGATTTCGGCGAAAATGACGCCGGCAAGGAATATCCCTTCAAGGACCCGTCCAAGGAGCTGTTTTTCGACTTTTGGGACGAGCCCAAAGACAGCCCGCGCCGCCGCGATGGCGACGGCATTTACGGCTCCTGGCTGTTCGGGCCGGAGGACAAGCGCATCCAGGTGATTCTGCCCGACCTGCGCTATAACCGCGATGCGCTCCGCACCGTGAAGAGCAAAGAAGACTATCGCCAGCGCGACCTGGTCGGCTTCGGCCCCTATCTGCCGGTGGGCGAGGACAAAACCATGCTCGGCGAGGCGCAGTGGGCCTGGCTCGAGGAACAGCTGCAGGTGCCGGCCAGGCTGCGCATCATCGGCTCCAGCCTGCAGTATCTGGCCAATCATCCGGGCTGGGAAGGCTGGTATAACTTCCCGCACGAGCGCAAACGGATCATCGACCTGATCGAAAAGCACCGGGCCGAAGGGGTGCTCTTCATTTCCGGTGACACCCACTGGGCGGAGCTGAGCTGCCAGCGCGACGGCATGCCCTATCCGATCTGGGACCTCACCTCCAGCGGCCTGACCCAGACCTGGCCCAACGTGGGTCCCAATGTCTATCGCTGGAACGACCTCAGCTTCGCCGGGCAGAATTTCGGCGGCCTCTATATCGACTGGGAACAGAACGACCCGCTGGTGGTCATGGAAGTGCGCGACAATCAGGGCAACCGGGTCCTGCAGCACAGTATCCTGCTGTCCAGCCTGTCCTTCAAATAACTCCCCAAAAAAAGAGCCCGGCAGAATATTGCCGGGCCATGCTTCAGTTGGGGGTAGATAAACTTTATGAGGGCATAGGCATCTACTTGAACATGCTGTCGATCGGCGCCCCGGCGTCCATATCCGGATGGCTGTCTTCGTACGTCAGGCCGAGGAATTTGGCGGCGGTGGCGGCAATCTGCTTCTGGTACACTTCCTCTGTGTTCTGCATTTCCCCGCCAGCCGGAGTGTCGGGACCGATCACCGCCATCCAGATGGCGCCGTCGCCCGGGAAGTCGCTCACTTTATCCGCGCCGTCCTTGTCGGTGTAATGGAAGCGGCCGTGATGTTTCCAGTTCTCCAGCGCCGCGCCGCGGCCATGGTCGGTGGTGACGATCAGGGTGGTCTTGTCCTTGTAGCGGGGATCGCTCTGCACCCAGCTCCAGATCCGGCCGATGAAATCGTCGGCGCGGTGGGCGGCAAGGACATACTGGTCGTAAAATCCCTCATGGGCGAAATCGTCAGTCTCGCCGAGCGAGATATAGAGCAGGCGCGGGGCTTTTTCTTTCAGGTATTCAAAGGCGAAGCCGAAGGTGAAGGCGTCGAGCCGCACCGTGTCCCAGGGGCTCGGCACTTCCTTCTGCAGCTCGTTGAGGAAGGCGACTTTCTCATTGTCGCCCATGCCGGTCATTTCCTCAAACCCGGCATTGACCGGCACGCCGCTGCGGGCTTCATTGAGGATATAGGGGAACACGTCCCAGGAGCCGAAGGCGGCTTCCCGGCCCTCGAAGCCCTTCTGCTTGTTGAGCCACTCCAGCACATTAACGTTAGGGTTCAGTACCTTGTCGTTACTGTCGACGCGCGGGTCGGGCAGGCCGGTCAGGATCTCGTTATAACCGGGATAGGAGAAATGATAGGGATTGGTGACGCTCACGGCGCTGCCCTTGTCCCGGTTGCCGTAAAGCTGGCCCTTGGTGGCCACGGTGGACCAGAGGAAGGGGAAGACGGCGGCGCGATTTTTCTCGGCTGAGCCCTGGTTATAGGTTTCTTTGAACGCCTCATGGGTCTTGTGATAGGCGTTATAATCTTTCTGGTCGAAGAATTTCTTGTCGACACCGCGGAACACTTCTTCCCAGCGCACCCCGTCCAGGGTGATAAGGATGACATTTTCCGTCTTCAGCTCCTCCGCCCGGGCGGGCAGGGCGGCGAAAGCCACAGAAAAAGCAACAATAATCAGTTTAAAAAATTTCATCATACAGGTCCTGAATTTAACTCAGATCCGTGTTTATCATTGCTCTGTGATGCTTCTGTGAAGCTTTGGTGTCGGACATGTTTTTTATTTATTTCCGCCGCTAACAGGAAATATGCTAAAAAGTGAAAAAACAATCTGTCGAGGGGAATAGATGTCGTCGTCACATGCTTCCAAAAAGGTGATTTTTGCGGCGCTGGCCGGTAATTTCATGATTGCCGTCACCAAATTCGCCGCCGCCCTGTTTACCGGGTCCTCGGCCATGTTTTCCGAAGGTATCCACAGCCTGGTCGACACCGGCAACCAGGGGCTCCTGCTGTTCGGGCTCCGGCAATCGAGAAAACCCGCCGACAAGCAGCATCCCTTCGGCTACGGCATGGAGCTTTATTTCTGGACCTTCGTCGTCGCCATCCTGATTTTCGCCATCGGCGCCGGGGTCTCCATCTATGAAGGCATCCAGAAAACCCTGGATCCACATCCGGTGGAAAATATCTTCATCAACTATATTGTCCTCGGCTTTGCCCTGCTGTTCGAGGGATTTGCCTTTACCGTGGCGTTCCGGGAATTCAATGCCGCCCGCACCCGCAAGAGCGTGCTGGCTGAAATTCATGCCAGCAAAGACCCGACCATCTTCACCGTGCTGTTCGAGGATACCGCCGCCATGCTCGGCCTGCTGGTGGCCTTTATCGGCATTTCCGCGGCGGATTACTTCGATATTCCCATGCTCGACGGCGTCGCCTCCATCATCATCGGCGTGATCCTGGCCATGACCGCCGTCCTGCTGGCCTATGAATCCAAGGGCCTGTTGATCGGCGAGGCGGCGAGTTCGACCCTGGTCAAACGGGTCGAGGAAATCGCCCTCGACCATCCGGCGATAGAAGGCATCAACGAGACCCTGACCATGCACCTGGGGCCCCGGGATATCCTCTTGAACCTCAGCCTCGACTTCCGTAACGATATTCGCGCCGGCGACCTGGAAAATGTGGTCAGCTACCTGGAAAGCGTGATCAAGGCCGAATTCCCGCAGATCAAACGCATCTTCATCGAGGCCCAGGGGGGAACCGCAAACTTGAATGCAAATTAAGTTGAGCACTCGAATTGTCATCCTGGTAGCAGACGTTGCCATTAAAATCCCTAAACTCCCAGTCTGGAAAAAAAGGTTTTGGCATTATTATCTGGAAGGATTGCGGCAAAATAGGAATGAGATTGATTGGTGGGAAAGAACTCATGATGGCCGGTTATGTCCTATCAAAACACATTTTTTGGGTGGTCAGATATTGGTAATGCAACGGGCAACGCAACTCACCGAACAGCAGTTTAAAGAGTATTTCCCTCATCCTTCCTCTTTGGAAGAGTATTTTGACAACTCATATACGTATCCAGATTGTGAATTAACGACATCCTATATGCCATATGAACACAAGTCAGATGGATTTGGTCTTCTAAGTGGCAAAGTTATCGCGCTCGATTATGGAAACGATGATTTGCCAAATCTTTAGATAATAAAAATTACTACCACGACTAATGACCTGTGAAAAAGACTCGCCGATCGCCACCCGCCCCATTAAAATGGTTAACAGGTGAAACGGTTTTCTGCTATGCTGCCGTTAAAACCATCTCCTGCGGAGGAGTGGACCATAAGGGGCTTGGGGTACACGAGGAAATATGACCAATAACACCAGGATCAAAATCTACCTGCCGTTGTTCCTGCTCGTCTTTGCGCTGATCTTTTCGCTGATCCTGGCGCTGGTCTGGGGCGACGGGGACGGCTTGTCCCTCTGGCTCGACCTGCTGCCCGGTACCTTGTTGAAAGCTGTGGTGGTGATGCTGATTGTCGAGGGCCTGCTGTTTTTCTTTCTGCATGGGGAAGCAGGCCCGGCAGACCCCGGGACGGGAAGCGACAAAGCACCGGAAAAGGCGAAAGCCGAATAAAACAGATAAATTACTTAACAAGTTAACTGTTTTCCGCTAAGCTGTTCCAAACCGCTTTAACCAGAGGCCTTTATGGAAGAATTCAACCGCAGCCTGCCCATGCGCCTGCTCAGGGCGCGAGAGGTCTATCTCAAACTGTTCCGGCCGATCTTCACCACGCACGAGATCACCGAACAGCAGTGGCGGGTGTTGCGCGCGCTCCGGGACGAGGGCGAGCAGTCGGGCCAGACCCTGAGCAAAAAATGCATCATTTCCGGGCCGAGCCTGAGCCGCATCATCAGCCTACTGAACAAGAAAAAATATATCACCCGTCGGATCCAGCCCGACGACCAGCGCTATATGCTGATTGCCCTGTCGGACGAGGGCCGTGCGCTCTGTGACCGGATCGCACCGCTGATCGACGCCAAATACAGGGAACTGAAGGGCATTATCACTGAGTCCGAGACCGACCAGCTGCATGGCCTGCTCGACAAAATCATCGCCCACGACGAGTAGGCGAGGCGTCAGACCACCTCATCCTCGATACCGTTGCTCAGCACCCCAATCCCGTCCACTTCCACTTCGACCACATCGCCGGGCTTGAGCCAGATCGGCGGATCGAAGCGCGCGCCGGCGCCGGTCGGCGTGCCGGTGGCGATAATGTCGCCGGGCTGCAGTTCGGTAAAAGTGGAGATATAATTCACCAGATAGGCGATCGGATACATCATGCTGGCGGTGGTGTCATCCTGCCGCGTCTCGCCATTGACCCGGGTCCGGACCCGGAGATCGGTATAATCCTTGACCTCGTCTGCGCTCACCATCCACGGCCCCAGTGAGCCGCTGCGTTCGAAATTCTTGCCCTGGGTGACATTGAATTTGGCGTGGCGGATCCAGTCGCGGATGCTGCCCTCGTTCATGATGGTCAGTCCGGCGATATGGTTGTAGGCCTCGCTTTCCGGAATGCGGCGGCCGCCTTTGCCGATCACCAGCACGATCTCGCCTTCATAATCCAGCTGCTCGCTCTCCGGCGGGCGCACCAGATTCTCGCCGTGCGCCACCAGCGAGCCCGGTGTGCGCATGAAAATGCTGGGATATTTCTTGACCGCGCTGCCGTCCTTATATTCTTCGTTGCGGTTTGCGTAATTGACGCCGACGCAGATCACCTTGCCGGGATTGAGGATTGGTTTCAGCAGTTTGATCTCGTCGAGCGGGAAATCGGGCTCGAGCCCGGCGCATATGTCCCGGGCGGCGCTGACCAGGCCGTGGATCACCAGGTCGTCGACGGTCCTGATGTCGTCGCCCAGTTTACCTCCGAGATCCACCACCTGGTCGTCGCGGACCGCACCGAAGGAGATCTTGCCGTGCCGTTCAAAATTGATGAATTTCATGATGTCCTCCCTCTAGATCAGTCCCGCGCGCTCAAGCACCCCGTCGAGCCGCTTTTCCAGTTCCGGGGTAGCCGGACACATGGGCAGGCGATGCTCATTCTCCGGGATCAGGCCCATACGCTTCATCATATATTTGATGGGGATCGGGTTGGTATCGTAAAAGACCGACTGGTTCACTTCCAGCAGTTTCTGGTGCTGGGCCATGCCGGCCTGCATGTCATTGTCCCACACCGCCTGCACCATATCGGCCAGCACCCGGGGGCTGAGGTTGCCGACCGCATTCATCAGGCCGACGGCGCCCACGGCCATCATCGGGAAGCTCAGTTCCTCAAGCCCGACAAAGAATTTCAGTTCCGGACTGACATGGCCGAGGCAGTCACTGACAAAACCCAGGTCATTGACCGCATGCTTGAGGCCGACAAAATTGGAAGACTCATCCTTCAGGGTCCGCACGGTGTCGACGGTGACGCCGACGGCGGTGCGGCCCGGAATATGATAGATCATCCACGGCACTTCGTGATAGTCGGTCAACGCCTTATAATATTGAATCAGGCCGCGCTGCGGCGGACGGATATAATAGGGGGTGACGATCAGCAGCGCATCGGCGCCTTCCTCGACCGCATGGCGGGTGAGTTGCTCGCTTTCGGCCAGTGACTGGGATCCGGTCGCCACCACCACCGGTATGCGCCCGGCGGCGGTCTTGATGGCGAGGCTGGCGATGCGGTTGCGTTCCTCCACAGTCAGGGTAGAGGGCTCGGAGGTGGTGCCGTTGACCAATATCCCGTGCGAGCCGTTGTTGATCTGGAATTCCACCAGCCCGGCATAGGCGTCATAATCCACCTCGTCACCCCGGAACGGGGTGATCAGCGGCGGGATCGAGCCTTTCAGGCGGTCGGTTGACAGGGTCATCTTTGTCTCCTTGGCGCTTCTGCGCTACAATATACTCCTTGACAGCGGGGCGTGCAGCAGTATATTAATGAACATGTTATCTATTAACTTGTTAATTAATATACTGCTGCCTGTCAATTTGTTTTTATAGGGAAGGCGCTACCGGAGAAAAAACGTGCCGCATTTCATTGTCGAATATTCCGCCAATATCGAGAAGGAGCTGGATCTGCCGGCCTTCCTGCCGAAGATCCGCGATAAGGCGGTGGAAACCGGGGTTTTCCCGCTTGGCGGTGTGCGGGTCCGGGCGGCACGCCGGGACCATTATGTGGTGGCCGACGGGGCGCCGGAGAATGCCTTCGTCCATGTCACGGCCCGGCTTCGGGAAGGGCGGCCTTTTGAGGTGCGCAAAGAGGCCGGCAATGCTATCTTTGAGGTGATCTGCGACCATCTGCAGCCGATCTTCGACAGCCGTCCGCTTGGCATCAGTTTCGAAATGCAGGAAATCGACATGGACTTTAATTTCAAGAAGAATAACCTGCACCGGATTATGCGGGAAAAATATCCCGAGAAGAATTTGTAAGGACCAGACATCATGGGACAGTTTGAAGACAATCTGGCCAAAGCCGATCAGCTGCTGCAGCGGTTCCGGGACGCCCCCGCCGGTCATTTTATCGGCGGTGCCTGGACCACAGGGCAGAGTGGTGAGACCTTTGAAAATCTCACTCCGGTCGACAATAGTGTTCTTGGAAAAGTGGCGCGCGGCAATGCCCGGGATGTGGATGACGCCTGCCAGGCGGCCTGGTCGGCCTTTCCGGCCTGGCGCGACATGGCCCCGGCCGCGCGCAAGAAAATCCTGCATCATTTCGCCGACCTGATCGAGCGCGATGCCGAAGAAATCGCCCTGCTGGAAAGCATGGACACCGGCCAGCCGATCCGCTTCATGAGCAAGGCGGCGATCCGTGGTGCGGCCAATTTCCGCTTTTTTGCCGACCGCTGTCCGGAAGCCCGCGACGGCCAGGCCCTGCCCATGCAGGAGCATATCAATTACACCATCCGCCAGGCCATCGGTCCGGTTGGCGTCATCACCCCGTGGAATACGCCCTTCATGCTGTCAACCTGGAAGATCGCCCCGGCGCTTGCCGCGGGTTGCACGGTGGTGCACAAACCGGCGGAATGGAGCCCGCTTACGGCGGTGAAACTGGCCGAACTGGCGGAAAAAGCCGGAATACCCGCCGGGGTCTGGAACATGGTGCAGGGACTGGGTGAGGAGGCAGGCAAGGCGCTCACCGAACATCCCCATATCAAGGCACTGGCCTTTGTCGGTGAAAGCAGCACCGGCAGCATGATCATGGCCCAGGGCGCGCCGACCCTGAAACGGGTGCATTTCGAGCTCGGCGGCAAGAATCCGGTGATTGTTTTTGACGATGCCGACCTGGAGCGGGCGCTGGATGCGGTGGTGTTCATGATTTACAGCCTGAACGGCCAGCGTTGCACTTCGTCCAGCCGCCTGCTGGTGCAGAAAAGCATCGAGCAGGAGTTTGTCGCCCGCGTCGCGGACCGGGTCGCCAACATCAGGGTCGGCCATCCGCTTGATCCCGGCACCGAAGTGGGGCCGCTGGTGCATAAACGCCATTTTGAAAAAGTCATGAGCTACATGGACATCGCCAAAGAGGACGGTGCCGACATCCGCGCCGGCGGGGCGGCGGTCGCCGATCTTGCCCCCGGCAACTATGTGCAGCCGACTCTGTTTGCCGAGGCCCGCAATGACATGCGCATCGCCCAGGAGGAAATCTTCGGTCCGGTGCTGACTGCGATTCCGTTTGCGGATGAGGCCGAGGCGCTGAAGCTGGCCAACGATGTGATCTACGGCCTTTCGGGCTATATCTGGACCGCGGACGTGGGCCGGGCCCATCGCATGGCCCAGAATGTGGATGCGGGCATGATCTGGGTGAATTCGGAAAACAACCGCCATTTGCCGGCGCCGTTCGGCGGCACCAAGGCCAGCGGCATCGGCCGCGACGGTGGCGACTACAGCTTTGAATTTTATATGGAAACCAAGAATATCTGCATTGCCCTCGGGAAGCACAACATCCCCAAACTGGGCGTGTAAGGGAGACGGAAAATGGGTGAAGTGGCACTGGCCGCCAAGATTTGTCATGTCCCGACCATCTGGATGTCGGAAATGATTGAGGGTTTCGAGGGCATCCGGCAGTTCGCCATCGACGGCCTTAAGGAAATCGGCCGCCGGGCCGAGGCGCGGGGCGTGGACACCTTCATCCTCTGTGATACCCACTGGCTGGTCAACCAGGGCTTCCATGTCAACGGCCGGGATGGCTGGTCAGGCACCTTCACCAGCCATGAACTGCCGCATATGCTCAACGGGCTCGAATATGACTATAGCGGCGATCCGGAACTGGGCGACCTGATCGCAGAGGAAGGCAATGCCGCCGGCCTCAAAAGCCGCTGCCACAAGATGGAAGGCATGAACCTGGAATATGGCACCCTGATCCCCATGCGCCACGCCAATCATTTTGGCGCCAAAGTGCTGCCCATCGCCGCCAACCAGTTTTCCAGTGTTGAGGAAAACCGCATTTTCGGCGCCGCCGTGCGTCGGGCGGTGGAAAAAAGCGGCCGCCGCGTCGCCTTCCTCGCCTCCGGTTCCCTGTCTCACGAATTCGCCCCCAACCATATCTCCCAGGAAAAGCTCAACGACATCACCGACGAATTCCATCGCCAGGTGGACCTGCGGGTGATGCAGCTGTGGACCGAGGGCCAGATCGAACCGTTCCTCAGGATGTTGCCCACCTATGTAAAACTGTGCCAGGGCGAGGGGGCCATGGCCGACACTTCCATGCTGTTTGGCCTCCTGGGCTGGGATCAATACCGGGGTAAAGGCGAGGTGATCTGCGACTATTTCCCCTCCAGCGGCACCGGACAGACCATCGTCGAATTCCCGCTCTAACCGGACCTCGGGCGATATTCCCACAATCTGGTACAGGTTGTTCATATTTTTTCTACTGTTCGGATAGTCTTTGGGCTATAGTCGGGACAAAATTTCTGCATTGCCGTCATAATTCCGGCTATTGTAATCTGCTGATAATATTGGCCTTTTAACGCTATGCCCGTCCGGAATATCGAATAGAGGAACTTTTCATGTCCCTGTGCCGCCGTCTTTTTATTTCAGTTTTTACGGTCTTCCTCCTGCTGACTGCCCTGGCAGCTCAGGCGCAGATGCCGGGTGGGACCATGAAGCCGACCGTGGTTGCGGTCCGCGTTGTGGAAGAGGAAGTGGGACGGCAACTGCAGCGGGTCGGCCGCGTCCAGGCGGTGGAGAAAATCGAACTGAAAACCCGCGTGGAGGGGTTCCTGGAAAAGCGGCTGTTCGAAGAAGGCGGCCGGGTTAAAAAGGGCGAACTGCTGTATCTGATCGAACGGGCGCCTTACCGGATCATGGTCGACAAGCGACGGGCAGAACTGACCGGCGCCGAAGCTTCCTATATCAATGCGTCCGCGGCGCTGAAGCGAACCCGGGAACTGCGGAAAAAGGGCGTGGCCTCGCAGGCGAGCCTCGACAATGCCATCAACGAGGAAGTCAACGCCAAGGTGGCCCTGATGCAGGCTCGGGCCAATATGGAAGAGGCCGAGCTCGACCTCAGCTACACCGAGATCCGCAGCCCCATTGACGGGCAGATCAGCATGTCCAACTTCAGCGTCGGCAACCTGGTCAAACCGGACTCCGGCACGCTGGCCACCGTGACCAGTGTCGATCCGATTTATGTGACATTGTCGGTGTCAGAAAGGAACCTCCTCGAAGTCCGGCGAGAAGGACTGCACGACGAGAAAAAGCCGTTTTTTGCCCGGCTGCAATTGTCGGACGGTTCCATCTATGATCATGCCGGGGAATTCGATTTTCTGGGAACGGAAGTCAGCCAGACCACCGACACCATCACCGTGCGGGCGACATTTCCAAATCCGGACGGGCTGCTGTTGCCGGGCCAGTTTGTTCATGTTCTGGTCGAGGAGCGGGAAAAGCAAAAACGCCTGCTGATTCCCCAGGCGACGGTCCAGCAGGACCGGCAGGGCTATTTCGTCCTTGTGATTACCGACGACAATCAGGTCCAGCAGCGCCGGATCCAGATCGCCGGGGCCCAAGGCACCAACTATATCGTTTCCAGCGGCCTGGCCCGCGAAGAGCGCATTATTCTTGAGGGGCTGCAGAAGGTCCGCTCCGGCATGGAAGTCAACGTGGTGGAGCAATAGGATGTTTTCCGTCTTTTTTGTCAGGCGCCCCAAATTTGCGCTGGTGATTTCCATATTCATGGTGCTGGCCGGCCTGCTGGCGCTCAGCGGTCTGCCGGTGGCGCAGTTTCCGGAGATCACGCCGCCCTCGGTTGTTGTCAGCGCCAGCTATCCCGGCGCCAGCGCCGAGGTGGTGGAGCAGACCGTGGCCTCGGTGATGGAGGCCGAGGTCAATGGCGTGGAAGGCATGACCTATATGGAATCCCGCAGCACCAATGACGGCAGCTATTCCCTGACCATTCATTTCAAGGTCGGCACCGATCCGGATATTGCCGCGGTCAATGTACAAAACCGGGTGGCCATTGCAGAAAACAAACTGCCACTGGATGTGACCCGGATGGGGATTGTCACCCGGTCCCAGTCCAGCAACATGCTGATGATCGTCAATGTGGTGTCACCGGAACAGAGCCACAGCGAGCTTTACCTGAGCAACTATGCCTCGATATATTTGCAGGATGTTCTGGGGCGGATCGACGGGGTAGGGTCTGTCTCGCAGCTGGGCGCCAAGAATTACGGTATGCGAGTGTGGGTCAATCCCGACAAGCTGACCTCGCTCGGCCTGACCAGCCAGGATGTGGCGGATGCCATCGCGGCCCAGAATATTCAGGCTTCGGTGGGCAAGATCGGCGCCCCGCCCAATGATCGGGAAGTGCAGTTCCAGTATCCGCTGAGCGCAAAAGGGCGTCTTGTCACCGTCGACGAGTTCGAAAATATCGTGGTCCTGGCCCGGGAAGACGGTTCCCTGGTGCGGCTCGCGGATGTGGCGCGGGTGGAACTGGGCTCAAGTTCCTATTCCGGCAGTGCCAAAATGAACGGGATTCCGTCGGCGGCGATGGCCATTTACCAGTCGCCGGGGGCCAACGCCCTGGCGGTTGCCGATGCGGTGAAAGCCGAACTGGACAAACTGTCCGCGAAATTTCCGGCGGATATGGAATATAACATCCTCTACGACACCACAAGCTATGTGGAAGCCTCCTTGGCGGAAGTGGTGCAGACCCTGTTTATCACCTTCCTTCTGGTGGTCGGGGTGACATGGTTGTTCCTTGGCGACTGGCGGGCTGCCGTTATTCCCGCCTGCGCCATTCCGGTGTCCCTGATCGGCTCTTTTGTCGTCGTTGCGGCGCTGGGCTTTACGGTCAATACCATCACCCTGTTTGCCCTGATCCTGGCCATCGGCATTGTGGTGGATGATTCCATCGTTGTGGTGGAAAATGTGATGCGCAACATGTCGGAAACCGGGCTCGAGGCCGCGACGGCGACCGAAAAATCCATGGGCGAGGTGTTCGGCCCGGTTATCGCCACGACCCTGGTGCTTTTTGCGGTTTTCATTCCCGTTGCCTTCATGCCGGGGATCACCGGGGAGCTCTACAAGCAGTTTGCCGTGACCATCTGCGTCGCTGTGGGGTTCTCCTCCATCAACGCGCTGACCCTGTCGCCGGCGCTCTGTGCCCTGCTTTTGGGCAGGGGCATCAAATCACCGACCGGAATCTTCCATTATTTTGAACGGCTGGTGGAGGTGTTGCGAAATTTCTATGTCAAATATGTGAGGCTTTCGGCCGGCCGGACGATGTTGATGCTGATCGGCCTGTTGATCATCAGCGGCTTTACGCTGTTGCTTTTCCGAACAGTTCCCTCGGGGTTCCTGCCCATGGAGGACAGCGGCCATTTGCTGGTCAACATCCAGTTGCCGGACGGGGCTTCGCTGAACCGCACAGACGAGGTGGTGGAACAGGCCCGGAAGATGATTGCCGACGTTCCCGGCGTGACCAACATTATTTCGGTTTCCGGCTTCAGTTTGCTGGCCGGGGAATCCGCCAATGGCGGCGTGATGTTTGTGATCCTGGAACCCTGGGAAGACCGGACTTCGCTGGAAAAGCAATGGTTTTCGATCCTTGGCCAGATCAATGCCAGGGTGTCGACCATTGCGGCGGCGGATATTTTTGCCTTTCCCGTTCCACCCATTTCCGGGCTCGGTATTTCCGGCGGGGTAGAGGCGCAGGTCCAGGATTTCGAGGGACGCACCTCCCAGGAGCTGGCCGCAGCGATCCGCAGCCTGATCTTCTCTGCCAACCAAAGCGGATCCTTCGCCCAGGTCCGGAGCACCTTCAGCGCCAACCTGCCCCAATATGAACTCAATATTGACCGGGAGAAAGTCCGCACCCTCGGCCTGGACCTGTCCAATGTCTTCAGGGTGTTGCAACAGAACCTGAGCGGCTACTACATCAATGACTTTAATCTGTTCGGCAAGGTCTATCGGGTCACCTTGCAGGCAGAATCCGAATATCGTGACGAAATCCAGGATATCGGCCGCCTGTTTGTCAAGAACAGCAGCGGCGACATGGTACCGCTCAGCGCCATCATGGAGGCGGTGCCGGTCCTCGGCCCGCAAAGCGTGAGCCGCTATAATATCTATAAATCGGCGATGGTGACGGCGACACCCATGCAGGGGGTGAGCACCGGGGAGGCCATGGCCTCCCTGGAAAAGCTGGCACAGGAGGCCTTGCCGGCAGGCTATGGGATTGAATGGACCGGTACGGCCCACGAACAACTGGAGGCGGAAAAGCTGGTGCTGATGATTTTTGTGCTGGCCTTCACTTTCGCCTATCTTTTCCTGGTGGCCCAGTATGAAAGCTGGACCATCCCCATGGCGGTTATTCTGTCAGTGGTGGTGGCACTGCTCGGCGCGGTCCTGCCGCTGTGGCTGCATCCCAGGCTGGACAACAATCTTTACGCCCAGATCGGCATGGTGATGCTGATCGGACTGGCCAGTAAAAGCGCGATCCTGATCGTGGAGTTTGCCAAGAAACGACGGGAAGAAGGATTGTCGATAGAGGAGGCCGCGGTCGAGGCGGCCCGTCTCAGGTTCCGCGCCGTGTTGATGACGGCCCTGTCTTTCATCCTCGGCGTTATGCCCCTGATTTTCGCCAGCGGCGCTGGCGCTGCCAGTCGCCAGGTGATCGGCTATGTCGTCTTTTTCGGTATGATTTTTGCCACCACGATCGGAATTTTCTTCATTCCGTCGCTTTATGTGGCGGTGGAAAGAATGCGCACCAGGTTCAAAAAACAACACCAGGAAATGGCAAAAAAATCCGAGTCGGAATAATTTTCCTTTATTTTCTAACGTTTTAATATTAAAGAATGACGAAGTCTGAAGGACGCAATATTGTCAGGCAAATATTGTTCACATATTTCTAAAGTAACGCTAGAATAAGGGCCTATACACAGTCAGGCAGAAATGAAGTCCAAATGAATTTTTCCAATATTTCCATTCTCGTGGTGGATGATAATGAAAATATGGTGACCCTTCTGCAGGCCATGCTGACGGCGTTTGGAAACGAGCAGTTAAAGGTTGCCTACAGCGCCCAGGACGCGCTGAAAATCATGAAAAACTGGACCCCTGACCTGATCATCACCGACTGGCGCATGAAACCCATGGGCGGGTATGAATTTGTGAAGCTGATGCGCTCGGAGAACAATTTCCCGGAGTGTTTTACACCGATTATCGTGGTCAGCGCCTACAGTGAGATCACCCGGGTGAAGGAAGCCCAGGCGGTGGGAGTCAATCAGTTTCTGGTCAAGCCCGTCTCGCCGGAATCCCTCTACAAACGCATCATGTGGACCATCCAGCATCCGTTCCAGTACCGTCTGGTCGATGGCCGTTACGTGCCGGTGTTTGACAGTTCCGCCCAGAACAAGACCCTATCAGGACGCAAGGTCAAAGACGAAGACAGCTTTGTCTGGGATATTGATGACGAGGTGGAAGGTGACGGGATCATCTATAACTGATCCGGCCATTGCCTTATTCGGTCAGGTCGTTCCACAGGTCCTTGACCTTGTTGAAAAAGCCTGAGGATTCAGGGCTGACTTCATCTCCGCATTCATCGGCAAAGGCGCGCAGCAGCTGTTTCTGCTTTTTCGTCAGGTTGACAGGTGTTTCCACCCGGGCCTGAATGACCATGTCGCCGACCTGGCTGGATTGCAGCACAGGCATGCCCTTGCCGCGCAGGCGGTACTGTTTGCCGGTCTGGGTGCCGGCGCTGATTTTCAATGTGGCTTTTTCACCGCCAACGGTGGGAACGTCAATTTCCCCGCCCAGGGTTGCCGTCGTCATGGCGATCGGGATCTCGCAGAAAATAGTGGATCCCTCCCGCTGGAAAATCGGGTGATATTCAATATTGATAAAGATATAGAGGTCACCGGGCGGGGCGCCGCGCCGGCCTCGTTCGCCTTCACCGGCAAGACGAATACGGGTCCCGTCTTCTACCCCGGAAGGAATCTTGACTGACAGGGTTTTTGTTTCCTCGACCTGACCAGCCCCGTGGCATTTGTCACAGGGATCGGTGATGACCTGGCCTTTGCCGTTGCAGGTGGGACAGGTGCGTTCCACCATGAAGAAACCCTGCTGGGTCCTGACCTTGCCGATCCCGTTACAGGTGGCGCAGACTTCCGGGCTGGAGCCTTCCTTGGCGCCGGTTTCCCCGCAGGCGTCACAGGGGACAGCGCGCGGGATGGTGATCTTTTCTTCCTTGCCGCTGAAGGCATCTTCCAGGGTCACCGTCAGATTATATCTCAGGTCGGCGCCGCGCTGGTTGGCGCGGGAGCGCCGTCCACGGCCACCGGCCATGCCGAACAGGTCTTCAAAAATATCGGAAAAAGCGGAGTCAAAACCGCCGAATCCCTGACCGCCGCCACCGGGGCCGCCGCCGTTCTCAAAGGCCGCATGGCCGAACTGATCATAGGCAGCACGTTTCTGGTCGTCTTTCAGGATATCGTAGGCTTCGTTGACTTCCTTGAATTTGGCTTCCGCGTCCGTATTGCCTGGATTACGGTCGGGATGAAACTGCATGGCTTTTTTGCGGTAGGCCTTTTTCAGATCGGCGGAACTGGCCGATCTTTCCACTTCAAGGATTTCATAAAAACATGCTTTTGCCATTGCTACCCCGGTCTTCTACCTTTGCTGAGCGATGGCGCCGCCCTGATAGGGATTTTGATCCTTCAGGACGGCGCTTTTTCGGTTTGCTCAGTATTCTAGCGATCCACACATGACGTGTTGATTATTTGTTGTCGTTGTTTTCGTCAACTTCTTCGTAATCAACGTCAACCACATCATCGTCGGCAGAAGATTCTGTGCCGCCGGCTGCTTCGCTACCTTCGGCCTGGGCCTTGTAGACGGCTTCGCCAAGCTTCATGGCAACCTGCTGCAGGTTCTGCACAGCCTGGTTGATGGCGTCCACATCCTCACCTTCAGCCGCTTCCTTGGTGGCTTTGACTGCCTCTTCGATGGCGGATTTTTCACCGGCATCGACCTTGTCGCCATGCTCAGCCAGCTGGCTTTCCACGGAGTGGGCGAGGCTTTCAGCCTGGTTGCGGGCTTCCACAAGGGCTTTACGCTTCTTGTCTTCATCCGCATGGGCTTCGGCGTCCTGAACCATCTTTTCGATGTCCTCATCGCTGAGACCGCCGGAAGCCTGGATCCGGATCTGCTGTTCCTTGCCGGTGCCCTTGTCCTTGGCGGACACATTCACGATACCGTTGGCATCGATGTCAAAGGTCACTTCCACCTGCGGTACGCCGCGCGGTGCGGCCGGAATGCCGACCAGGTCGAACTGGCCGAGCAGTTTGTTGTCGGCAGCCATTTCACGCTCACCCTGGAACACCCGGATGGTCACGGCAGTCTGGTTGTCTTCCGCAGTGGAGAAAACCTGGGACTTTTTGGTCGGGATCGTAGTGTTGCGGTCGATCAGGCGGGTAAACACACCGCCCAGCGTTTCAATACCGAGGGACAGCGGGGTTACGTCCAGCAGCAGCACGTCTTTCACGTCGCCCTGCAGAACACCGGCCTGGATCGCGGCGCCCATGGCAACCACTTCGTCCGGGTTCACACCTTTGTGCGGTTCCTTGCCGAAGAATTCCTTTACCGTCTCGATGATTTTCGGCATGCGGGTCATACCGCCCACCAGAACAACCTCGTCGATTTCCGCCGCAGTCACGCCAGCATCTTTCAGGGCTGCTTTACAGGGGGCGACAGTGCGCTGAACCAGATCAGCAACCAGTGTTTCCAGCTTGGCCCGGGTCAGCTTGAGGGTCAGGTGTTTCGGGCCTGACTGGTCGGCTGTGATAAAGGGCAGGTTGATTTCAGTCTGCTGGGAACTGGACAGTTCAATCTTGGCTTTCTCGGCAGCCTCTTTCAGGCGCTGCAGGGCCATATTGTCGTTGCGCAGGTCGATGGTGTTCTCTTTCTTGAACTCATCGGCCAGATATTCCACCAGGCGCATGTCAAAGTCTTCACCGCCGAGGAAGGTATCGCCGTTGGTGGATTTCACTTCGAATACGCCGTCGCCGATTTCCAGAATGGAAACGTCGAAGGTACCACCACCAAGGTCGTAAACTGCGATGGTCTTGCCTTCTTCCTTGTCCAGGCCATAGGCCAGGGCGGCAGCAGTCGGTTCGTTGATGATACGCAGGACTTCAAGGCCAGCGATCCTGCCGGCGTCTTTGGTGGCCTGGCGCTGGGCGTCATTGAAGTAAGCCGGCACGGTAATCACCGCCTGGTCAACAGTCTCGCCAAGATAGTTCTCGGCGGTTTCTTTCATTTTCTGAAGAATGAAAGCGGAGACCTGGCTCGGGCTGTAGTCCTTGCCCTGGGCTTCAACCCAGGCGTCGCCATTGTCGGCCTTGATAATTTTATAAGGCACCATCTCCATGTCTTTTTTGGTGGCCGGATCGTCAAACGGACGGCCAATAAGACGTTTGATGGCAAATAGTGTATTTTCGGAGTTGGTGACGGCCTGGCGTTTCGCCGGCTGGCCGACGAGGCGTTCTCCGTCATCTGTGAAAGCAACCATTGAAGGTGTCGTGCGACCACCTTCCGCATTTTCGATAACCTTAGGCTTGGCTCCATCCATGATAGCGATACAGGAGTTTGTTGTACCTAAGTCAATTCCAATTACCTTACCCATTATAATCCTCTGTCTTGCGGCTATTCCGTTCGACCATCACATGCATCGCACGGGATACCATTTTTCAGTTACTTCAAAAATTTCCGCCGCAGTCCGGCAGCGTCTGGTTTATGAGGGTTATATAGGGGTGTTTTCCAACGCTGCAAGGCGATAATTGCCAAAAATTATATTTTTTGCGCCTTGAAACGGGCATATTGCGCTATTAATGATCAGGAACCAGACCAGAACGAAAATTATCGCGTTTCATTTACAGGAAAATACCAAGTCATGCGCGCCATATTTGTAACTATTTTTGCAGCCTTCATGTCACTATCATTTGTCTCCATCGCTTCTGCCGATGAGACGCAGATCGAAGTGACCAACGCCTGGGCAAGGCCGGTGTTTATGGCCGGGCGGACCGGTGCCGCTTATTTCATGCTGAAGAACAACGGGGCGGAAGATGACAGGTTGCTCGCCGTCAAAACCACCTTGTCGGAGCGGGCTGAACTGCATGAGCATATCCACGACCAGGGGGTGATGAAAATGCGCCAGGTGGACCATGTCGACGCTCCTGCCGGGAAGATGGTGATGTTTGCCCCCGGCGGTTATCACGTCATGATTTTCGATGTTAAGGAAAAATTGTCAGAAGGAGACAGTTTCCCCCTGATCCTGACATTTGAGAAAGCCGGTGATGTGGAAGTGACTGCCCATGTCATGAAACAGGCGCCGATGCAGGGACATGATCATTCCGGTCATCACTGAGCGGCGTCGCGGGAGCCGTTGGATTTATGGCTGACGGGAAGACGGCAGTAGAACATGCTGCCTTCACCTTCCTTGCTTTCGAAGCCAATGACCCCGTCCATCAGTTCGGTCAGTTTCTTGCTGATGGCCAGGCCCAGCCCGGTGCCGCCGAATTTGCGGGTGATGGAGGCATCTTCCTGGGTGAATTCCTTGAAGATATTTTTCTTGTTCTTTTCCGAAATACCTTTGCCGGTATCCCGGACAGAGAAGCAAATGGCTTCGGTTAGCGGTTTGCCGATCTCGCAGGGATAAGCCCGGAGGATTACGGACCCCTTTTCCGTAAACTTAATGGCATTGTCCATAAAGTTGGCCAGAACCTGTTTGAGGCGGTCCGGATCGGTTTCGATTTCCCCGGGTATGTTGGGTGAAATGTCCAGGTCAATGGTCAGGCCCTTGTCCCGCGCCCGGTAGAAGTAGATGTCGACGATATCCTCGAGGAATTCTTCCACCGGTACAGAAGTATATTCAAGGTCCAGTTTATTGGCCTCGATTTTGGAGAGATCCAGAATATCGTTGATGATGGTCAGGAGCATGTCACCGGAACTTTTCGCCGTCTCGACATAGTCCCGTTGTTTGTCGGAGAGTTCTGTGGAACGGATCAGGTCGAGCATGCCGAGCAGCGAATTCATCGGTGTCCTGAGTTCGTGGGTCATCACCGCCAGGAAATTTGACTTCGCCCGGTTGGCGGCCTCGGCCCGATCACGGGCGTCCCGGAGGGCTTCGCCCCGTTCTTCCAGCTCTGCAGTCCTGGCGCGTACTTCATTATCCAGGTTGTCGCTCAGTTCCTTCAGTTCCGCATTGGAGGCATGAAGATGCTCCACCATCTGTTCGAAGGCATGCCCGAGTTCGGCAATTTCATCTTGTCCCTTGACCTTGAGGGCGACATTTTTCTCGCCTTGGGCAATGCGCTTCGCCTTGCCGGTCAGGTCGGCCAGCGGCTTTGTAATATGGTTGGCAAAAATGCTGGACAGGAACAGGGCGATGGCCGCGCAGAAACAGGCAATCGCCAGTTGTTCAAGAAGTTGTTTATCGATGGTGGCATTGGTGCGTTGCAGGGAATATTTTACAAAAATATAGCCTATCGTATCCTCTTTGGAGATTTTTACCGGACCGCCGACCCAATAATGGTCCGCAAGATTGTGGGCACTGATCTGTTTTTGATCGAACAGGGATTGAGGAAATAATGCCGAGGCATTCTCTCCCCTCAGGGCGTTTTCCGTAGTGCCGTCGGTAAGGACTTCGCGGTTGTGGTCCAGTACAAAACTTTCAACGATATTCCTGTTGGCGGAGAGGGAACGCAGGTAATCCCGGATATTCACGCTGTTCAGATAGTACACGTCATCGGCAATGATTGAGGATATGGTCTCCACCGAGGTAACACTGTCGCGAACCTGTTGGCCGATCAGTTCCTGCCGCGAGATCGCTGTTGTGAAATAGGTCGTTGCCCCCGTCACCAGAATAATGACGGAAGCTGTAAACAGGCGCAATTTGGTGCGTATACTCTTGGTCCAGAGTCGTTTCATTCTATTTTTCAGCGCAGGGACATGGTTATTTGTTCAGAGAGCTGTCTTTTAATCGGACGTAAAGTTCCCTGATATAAGTTGTTTCCGATGGCGGCATAATATCGAATTTGGTGGTTTTTTCAGCCTTTTTCAGAATCTTCCGGCCTTCTTTCGTCAGGTCGAGCGTCGTCAGGACATTTATGATTTTAGCGGTCGCGTCGTCAGACAGGTGCGGGGACACTGTTACCGCATGACGCGGCAATAACCTGGACCGGCTGATGATTTTCAGCTTGGTCATGTCTGCATTTGACAGCCTTTCCAGCTTGATGTTGGACATGGCGCCGGCATCCGCTCTCTGGTGCAGGACCCAGGTCAGGGTATTTTCGTCATGACCGGAAAAGAAAAAGTTGACCGCATCACTGCCGAAATCATCATTTTCCCCCGGACGGGCTTCCTTCAGCGGCAGGCCCTCATCCTGAAACAATATCCGGGGCATTATATGGCCGGTTGTAGACGCGGGGTCGTCGAAGGCAATCGTCTTTCCGACCAGGTCGGGAAGCGCCTCTATGGGGCTGTCCCTGAGGGTAAAGATGACACTGTGGTAATGGGCGGTGCCTTTTTTCCAGCGTCGGAGGACCGTTTTGCTGTCGGCCAGGTCGTTCACTTTTTCGACCACCAGGGGGCTGTCCATGAAAATATCCACAACACCGTCGCGAAAGGCTTTGGCAACGGCCTCAGTGTCGCGTGCGATAAAGACGCGGCTCCGGGTATAGCCGAATTCTTCAAGGCTTTCCTGCAGGTGTTCAGCAAGCTTCTTGAATTTCTTTACTTCTTCCGAAGGTTTTTCACTGATGGAGGCAATGACAAATTCTTCCTTGGCTTTCGCGGCGAACGAAAGGGAAAGCATCAAGAAAAACAAAAATACCGCGGGAAATACTCGCCTACACACGATCAAGCACCTTAACTCGCCTCAATGAAAAAAATCTTGTTTTACCAATATAGCATGGCAATAAAAAAGGCCAGTTCGTAGACTGGCCTCAATTCATGAATATTGTCTTAAGGTTAGGCGGTGGTGTCCACATGTTCGGTTTTTTCGCCGGATCCGCCTTTGGCGACACCAACCATGGCCGGGCGCAACAGGCGGTCTTTCAGGGTATATCCCACCTGCATGACCTGGACGACTGTGCCATCCGCTTCCCCGCTGTTGGGAACTTCAAACATGGCCTGGTGCAGATTGTGATCGAATTTTTCCCCTTTGGGGTCGACCATGCGAATGCCGTGCTTCTCGAAATTGTTGAGCAGTTCGCGTTCGGTCATCTCCACGCCTTCCACCAGGGCCTTGAGGGTTTCATTTCCGTCGGCATCCTCGGGCAGGCTGTCCAGCGCCCGGCGCAGGTTGTCACTGACCGGCAGCAGGTCGCGGGCAAAGGCGGTAACGGCATAGTTGCTGGCATCCTGACGTTCTTTCTCGGCGCGCCGGCGCAGGTTCTCGGTTTCGGCAACGGCTCTGAGCAGTTTGTCCTTCAGGTCGGCGATTTCCGCCATGGCCGCCGCCAGGGCGTCATCAGCGGACTGTTCTGCTGTCTGTTCAGCGGGTGCGCCTTCTGCGTCAGCGGCCTGCTCTTCAGGTTTTTCCTGGGTATGCTCTGTGTTCTCGGTCATATCTTGTTCTTCTTGTCTTTAAAGGATGTTTCCAATCACCTTGGCGGTATAGTCAACAATGGGGATGATACGGGCATAATTCAACCTTGTCGGGCCGATTACGCCGATCACTCCCAGAATGTTATTGTCCGCGTCCATATAGGGGGATGCGATAACAGAAGATCCGGAAAGGGAAAAGAGCTTATTTTCCGAACCGATAAAAATTCTTACACCTTCGGCATTTTTGGCCAGGTCCAGGAGACTGATCAGGTCATTCTTGGTTTCCAGGTCGTCAAACAGGGTCCTGATCCGTTCCAGGTCTTCCCGGGCCTCGACATTATCCAGCAGGTTTGACCGGCCACGGACGATCAGGGTGTCGGACAGGCCGCCTTCCTTTCCGGCGCGCACTGCCAGGCCCTGTTCCACAACCTGCTGGGTCAGTTTGTCCAGTTCCGCTTTCTGCTGCTGCAATTCCTGCTGGATGATTTTCTGGGCTTCGGCGAAGGTGCGGCCGACCATGCGGGCATTGAGATAATTGCCGGCTTGGGTCAGGGCGGACGGCGTCAGGCCGTGCGGCACCTCGATAATACGGTTTTCCACATCGTCGCCTTCGCTGACCAGCACCACCAGGGCCCGGCCGGGGCCGAGATGAACAAATTCGATATGTTTCAGGGGGCGTTCATATTTCGGCGCCATGACGATGCTGGCGCACTGGGACAGGCCGGACAGCAGGCTGGTGGCCTGGGGCAGGATTTCCTCCAGACGGCTGCCTTTTTCATGGCACTTGATGCGGATATTGGTGCGTTCGTCTTCCGACAGGTTACCTACCTCCAGAAGGCCGTCCACAAACATGCGCAGTCCCAGCTCGGTTGGAATGCGCCCGGCAGAGGTATGGGGCGAATAGATCAGGCCGCTGTCTTCCAGGTCGGCCATCACGTTGCGGATGGAGGCCGGTGACAGCGGGTTGGTCAGAATTTTCGACAGGGTGCGCGATCCGACCGGGTCGCCTGTCGTCAGATAGGCATCCACAATATGACGGAAGATATCCCGCGATCTGTCGTTCAGTGTTTCCAGAAGCATGATCCTGAATCTATTCTTCCTGTGGGAAATTTCAATAATTTGCGTGCGAAAAAACGGCTGAACCGACTATTGGGGTGGACGTTGGCGCGGGATAGGGATAGAACAACGGGAATTGCACAGGAATGAGGAGAGATTTTTATGCGACCTTCCGGCCGTACACCCGACCAGCTCAGAGACGTCAAACTTGAAATCGGATTTTCCAAATATGCCGAAGGCTCCTGTCTGGCCAAATTCGGTGACACCCATGTCCTGTGCACCGCCACGCTTGAAGACAAGGCGCCGCCGTTCCTGCGCGACACCGGGCAGGGATGGGTCACTGCCGAATATGGCATGCTGCCCCGTTCCACCCACAGCCGTATGGGCCGTGAAGCTGCCCGCGGCAAGCAATCTGGCCGCACCCAGGAGATCCAGCGCCTGATCGGCCGCGCCCTGCGCGCCGTCTGCGACATGGAAGCCATTGGCGAACGTCAGGTCCGGATCGACTGTGACGTGATCCAGGCTGACGGGGGCACCCGCACCGCCTCCATCACCGGCGCTTATGTGGCGCTCTATCAGTGTTTCAAACGCATGCTGGCCGACGGCCTGATCGAGAAAATGCCGATCACCACCGAAGTAGCGGCCGTGTCCTGCGGGATTTATGAAGGAACCCCGGTGCTGGATCTGGATTATGACGAGGACAGCGCCGCCGCGACGGACGCTAACTTCGTGCTGACCGGCGACGGCCGGATTGTGGAAATCCAGGGCACGGCGGAAGAAGAACCCTTCAGCGAGGAAGAACTGCTGCGCCTGATGCGGCTTGCCAAAATCGGCGTGTCCCAGCTCGTCAAAAAGCAGAAAGAGGTTCTGGAGGGCTGAGCCATGGCCAGGAAATTCCGGGAGCACAAACTCGTTGTTGCCAGCCACAATCCCGGCAAGGTGCGCGAAATCAGTGAACTGCTGCATCCTTTCGGTGTCGAAGTCTATTCCGCCGAGGAGCTAAATCTGACTGAACCGGAAGAAACAGGCGCCACCTTCCTGGAAAATGCCGAGCTCAAGGCCAGGTCAGCAGCCAGTGAGTCCGGCCTCGTCGCCCTGGCCGATGATTCCGGCCTGGTGGTGCCGCCGCTCGGTGGTATCCCGGGCATCTATTCCGCCCGTTATGCGGTCCGGCCTGACACCGGCGAGCGCGACTTTGATTATGGCATGGAAAAACTCACCCGGGAGCTGGAAGACAAACATATCGAAAAACGCAGCGCCCATTTCAGCTGTGCTTTGAGTCTTGCCTGGCCGCCGAGCGAGGAAGAACCCGAAGGACATGCCGAATCCTTTGAAGGGCGTGTTTACGGGACATTGGTCTGGCCGCCGCGCGGGGAAAACGGGTTTGGCTATGACCCCATTTTCGAGGCGGACGGCTATCACCAGACTTTCGGGGAAATGGACCCGGAAGAAAAGCATGACATCAGCCACCGGGCCGATGCCTTCCGCAAACTGATCAAGGCCTGCTTTGAACAAAACAGCTGACGCCGCACAGTCCCTTGCCGTTTATGTGCACTGGCCCTTCTGCCGGTCCAAATGCCCCTATTGTGATTTCAACAGCCATGTGCGTGAAAGTATCGACGAAGCAGCGTGGCTCGATGCCTTGTGTCGGGAGCTGGATCATTATGCGGGCTTAAGCGGTCCGCGTGGTATCGGCAGTATTTTCTTTGGTGGCGGCACCCCGTCGCTGATGTCGGCCCGGACGGTGGAAGGTCTGATTGACCGCATCGGCAGGAACTGGTCCCTGCCGGACACGGCGGAAATCACCCTTGAGGCCAATCCCACCAGTGTCGAGGCGGAAAAATTCCGCGATTTCGCCGCTGCCGGCGTCAACCGGGTGTCGCTCGGCATTCAGTCACTCCGGGATGACGACCTCAGGGCGCTGGGCCGGGAACATAGTGTCGCCGAAGCCAAGGACGCCATCGCCCTGGCCCAGAAATATTTCCGCCGCAACAGTTTCGACCTGATCTATGCCCGCATGGGCCAGACTGTGGCCGAGTGGGAGAGGGAACTGCAGGAAGCGCTGGATCTGGCGGCCAATCACCTGTCGCTCTATCAGCTGACCATGGAAAAGGGCACGCCGTTCCATGCCGCTTATCGCAAGGGGCAGCTGATCCTGCCCGATGAAGACGCCTCGGCCGAAATGTATGACCTGACGCGCGAGGTTTGTGCCGCTGCCGGCCTGCCGGCTTACGAGGTCTCGAACCATGCCGCACCGGGGGAGGAAAGCCGCCACAATATGACCTACTGGACTTACGGCGACTATATCGGAATCGGTCCCGGCGCTCACGGCCGCTTGACGGTAGAGGGGCGACTGCATGCCACCTGCCAGCGGCGCAAACCGGAGTTCTGGCTGCGGGATGTGCAGGAAACAGGCCATGCCACCGAACAGGACGAGCTGCTGGATCGCCGGACCATGGCCGAGGAAATGATTATGATGGGTCTTCGGCTGAGCCGGGGAATTGCTCTGGCAGAGTTTCAGGCGCGGATTGGAGATCCGTTGGAAGATCATCTGGATCAAAGCCGCCTGGAAGCTCTTCTTGCTCAGGGATATCTTGATAAGGACGCGGGGCATCTTCGGGTAACAGGGAAGGGAGCGCCCCTGCTGAATTACCTTCTGGGCGAGCTCCTTGCCTGACCAGGCCGTAGAAGATTTTATCCACCTCGGAATCCGTCAGCGGCACCCGTGACGGCGGGATAAAGCTGGTCGGCGCCGGGCTGATTTCCCGGAATACCCCGGTGGTGATTTCATAGACCGCCAGGCCCCGTTCGCAACTGCCGTCGGTGCGGAAGCGAAACAGGCCGTCGATGCCTATGAAGCCGGCCGGATCGGTCAGGCGCTCATCGGAGAAATCGGGAACCGGGGTCTGCCGCACCATGGTCGCGGCCAGGGCGACGGCGTCATAACCCAGGGTGGCCAGGCGCGGGGCGGTAAGCCCGTAGGTCTTTTCATAGCGCTTGAAGAACCTGTCGCTCGTGCCTTTTTCCGGGGCGGCGTACCAGCCGCCGATCAGCGGCGGTTCATGACGCAGCATGGCGTCGTCCCACAGGCCGGTGCCGAGGAATTTAACCTTGGCCGGATCAATTTCATAGTAGGGCAGCAATGGGGCCAGCGTACGCAGCAGGGCGCCGCCTTCAGGGACCAGAATCGCATCGAAATCCACTTCGCCCAGGGTTTCCAGATGTTTGATGTCTTCCATCAGGTCATGGGCGAAATCATCATCGTCACCCAGGGATTCCAGGAAATCCACTTCATTCAGATACTCCCGGCGCCGCCTATCGTAATTGGCCAGGGTCTTGACCGGATCAAACAGTTCGTTGGCCATGGGTTTGTAGGTCTGGACGGCGGTCATGTCCCGATGCAGGCGCAGCAGGGTTTTGCCGAAAATTTCCAGCACCCGTTCGCCGTAAGCGGTTTCGGGGATCAGGGCGGCGAAACTGTCGTGCCCCTGTTCCGCGGCATATGTCAGGATTCTCTTGACCTGCTCGGCCGGGCGGAAGTTGAGCAGGTAGGCGCCGTCACCGGACACGGTATGGTCGGTGGAAAAGGCGATGATCTTGATCCCGGCTTCCTGCGCCAGCGGCTTGATGGCCCGTACATTGTCAGCAAACAGGGGGCCGAGGACGATATCCGCTCGTGCCGAGAGGACCTCTCTCATGGCGGCTTCGGCACCGGGGACGGTACCCCTGGTATCGGCGGGGAGCAGGACCAGCCGTTTGTCCCCGGAATCGAACAGGGCCATGTTGGCGGCGTTGAGCAGGGCCTGGCCGATTTCAGAATCAGGACCGCTGAGCGGCAGCAAAAGAGCGATACGGATTTGTAAGCGGGGCCCTGTTTCTTCTTCCTGCGGCGCTTCTTCCTCGCTCGGCTCGGCCAATGACGGCGCCTGGTCCCGGATTATGGGTGTCGGCGCCGGTCCGCAGCCGGAGAGGCCCGCGGCGACAACGATCAGAAGAAGGAGGAAATGTCGCAAAGAACTCATGCGCTGGAGGGAGCCTTCCAATTTTTCCGTTAAAGCCAGTAAATTCTTTAATAACCTGTATGACTGGGATAGGCTAGCCATGAATTAAGACAAAAGTTTGGACATGATTGAAAAGACTGAAAAAAAAGTGGCTCCCGGGCTGTATGTCACGGCCACGCCGATCGGCAATCTGGGCGACATTACCCTGCGCGCGCTGGAGGTTCTGGGCCAAGCCGACGTGATTGCCTGCGAGGATACCCGGGTGACCGGCAAGTTGCTCGCCCGCTATGACATTAAAAAGCCGACGATCGCCTATCACGATCACAATGCGGAACGAATGCTGCCCAAACTGCTGGATCATCTGGAGCAGGGACACAAGGTGGTGCTGGTCAGCGATGCCGGCACGCCGCTGATCTCAGATCCGGGATACCGCCTTGTTCATGAGGCCCGCAAGGCCGGCCATCATGTCACCAGCCTGCCCGGGGCAAGCGCCCTGCTGGCGGCGCTGGCCAGTGCCGGGCTGCCCACGGACCGCTTCCTGTTTGCCGGCTTCCTGCCTCATAAAACCGCGGGCCGACACAAGGTTCTGGAAGAATTCCGTTCCCTCAAGGCGACCCTGGTGTTTTACGAATCTCCGCACCGGCTGCTGGACAGCCTGAAAGATATCCGCGAGGTGCTGGGTAACCGGCCGGTGGCGGTGTGCCGGGAGCTGACCAAGCTCTATGAAGAAATCCGGCAGGGGCCGGTTGATGATGTGGTAGCCCATTATGAGCAGGCCGCCCTGCCGAAGGGGGAAATTGTTGTCGTGATCGGACCGCCGGAAGAGGCCGAAGTGTCCGACAGTGACGTGGATGAAGCTTTGGTCCAGGCGCTGAAAAAGCTGTCGGTCAAGGAGGCTGTTGCGGCGGTGACCGGCGCCACCGGTCGCAAACGCAAGGAGGTTTATGCCCGGGCGCTGGAACTGGCGGGCAGGGACTGACATGGGCTCCAGGCGCAGGAAAAAAGCCTATCAAAAAGGCGTTCTTGCGGAGATTGTCGCTGCCGCCTGGCTTAACCTCAAGGGCTACCGGATCAGGGAACGCCGGTTTAAATGCTCCTACGGTGAAATTGACCTGATAGCCGAGCGGGGCAAGACCATCATTTTTGTGGAAGTGAAGGCCCGCGGAACTGCACAAGAGGCGGCTGAGGCCATCCAGAGGCCCCAGCGCCAGCGCATCTCCCGGGCGGCAAACTGGTATATTGCCCGACATCTCCCGGAAGCCGACGCTGCTCACTTTGGATACAGGTTTGACAGCATTCTGCTTGTGCCGTGGAGGTGGCCCTGTCATATTCTTGACGCCTGGCAGGAAGAAAGTTAATAGCGATAACATGACACCAAGTTCCATAACCCCGAGTATTGCAGAGCAGTATGATTATCTTAAATCTGTCGGTCGACTGACGGATGAGGAAGTTGATATTGCCAGGAC
This sequence comes from Emcibacter nanhaiensis, assembly GCF_006385175.1. NCBI lineage: Bacteria > Pseudomonadati > Pseudomonadota > Alphaproteobacteria > Emcibacterales > Emcibacteraceae > Emcibacter > Emcibacter nanhaiensis. The sequence continues at coordinate 86,037 of NZ_VFIY01000010.1, read as the reverse complement.
GGCGCTGATGCTGGCGGCACTGGACCGCCCGGGGATTTCCTTCCAGAAATATGAGCACCATCTGAAAATCCTGGGGCTGGACCTGGCGAATGAGGGATATGAGGCGGAAACGGCCGAGGAGCGGGCCCTGGCCCTCAAGGACGTGCTGCATGACCGGCATGGCTACCAGGGAAATGAAAAAAATTATGACGACCTGCAGAATGCCAACCTGATGTCGGTGATTGACCGGCGGCTCGGTATTCCGGTCTCGCTGGGCATTCTCTACATCCATGCTGCCCGGGCCCGTGGCTGGCAGGCGGAGGGGGTGAATTTCCCGGGGCATTTTCTGGTCCGGGTTTATGGCGAGCAGGACCAGGCGATCATCGATCCTTTTCACGGTGGCCGGGTGCTGGATGCTCACCATCTGCGGGACCTGATCCGCACCATCGGCGGCGACAAGGCGGAACTGAAGCCGGAGTATTATGCCACGATCTCGGACCGGGGAATCCTGGTGAGGATGCTCAACAACATCAAGGTGCGCTGCCTGCAGGTCAGTGATTTTTCCCTGGCCGCAGATATTCTTGAGCGCATGAGCCTTATTGACCCGGATAAAATCGAACATACATATGAGCATGGCATCCTGCTGTCCCATCTCGGCGAGCATGAGAAAAGCCGGCAGAAGCTGCTGACCTGCCTGGACCGGTTAGAGGACGGGCAGGGAGACAAACGCCTGAAAAAGCATATACTGGAGACATTGAAGGATCTGTCGAAAGCCACCAACAGGAATGTGCTTTCATTGATCAGCAACGACACGGACGAGGAATAACCGGACATGAGTTTGGCAGTGGCAATCCAGATGGACCCTATCGAGTCCATCGACATCAACGGCGACAGCACTTTTGCGCTGGGCCTGGAAGCGGAAAAGCGCGGGCATCGCCTGTATCATTATCATGTGAACGACCTGTCCTACGAGAATGGCAGGATCCTGGCCCATGCCCGGCCCTTGACCCTGCGCCGGGAACTGGGCAATCACTACAGCCTGGGCACCGAACGCCGCCTCGATCTGGGGGAACAGACCGATGTGGTGCTGATGCGCCAGGACCCGCCGTTTCACATGGGCTATATTACCGCCACCCATCTGCTGGAACATGTCCATGGCACCGGAGAGGGAAAAACCCTGGTGGTCAATGATCCCTTCTCCGTGCGTAATGCGCCCGAGAAAATTTTCCTGACCAAATTCCCGGAGCTGATGCCGCCGACCCTGATTACCAACAATATCAAGGATGTGACCGAGTTCCGCAATGAATACAAGGACGTGGTGGTCAAGCCGCTCTATGGCAACGGCGGCAAGGGGGTATTCCGCATTACTCCGAAAGATGAAAATATGGCCAGCCTGATCGAGCTGTTCCAGGAATTCTATGTGGAGCCCTTCATTGTGCAGAAATACCTGTCCGACGTGCGCAAGGGCGACAAGCGGATTATCCTGGTGGACGGTGAGGCGGTCGGCGCCATCAACCGGGTGCCGGCGGAAGGCGAGGCCCGCTCCAACATGCATGTGGGTGGCGTGGCCGAAAAGACCCTCCTGACAGAGCGGGAAATGGAAATCTGTGAAGCGATCGGCCCCGTGCTCCGCGAACAGGGACAGATTTTTGTCGGCATCGATGTGATCGGCGACTATCTGACGGAAATCAACGTAACATCGCCGACCGGCATCCAGGAAATCCAGCGCTTTGACGGCACCGACATTGCCGCGCTGGTCTGGGATGCGATCGAAAAACGGGTCGGCTGATTACCGTTCGCGGCCAGATTGCCGTTCCCGGCCAGATTATCGTTCCCGGCCAGATTATCGTTCCCGGCCAGATTATCGTTCCCGGAATGAGGTGCTCAGGGCATTGTTGATCGGTTTGACCAGATACTGCAGCAGTGTCTTGTCACCGGTCTTGATGTCGGCCACCACGGTCATGCCCGGTGTAATCCGGTTGGATGCCGGGTTGGGGCCGACATAATCCTGCGGCAATTCCACTACCCCCTTGAAATAGGTTTCGCCTTTTTCATCCATGAAGGACGAGGCGGATACCTGGTTAAGGGTTCCCTTGACGCCGCCAAAACGGGCAAAGTTATAGGTGTCGATCTTGACCAGGACTTCTTCACCGGTGGAAACATGCCCAATGTCGCGCGGGGAAATTCGTACCTCCGCCACCAGTTTGCCGGTGTAGGGGACAACTTCCGCGACCACATCGCCGGGCGGGACCACGCTGCCGGCGACCCGGTATTTCAGTCCCTTGACGATCCCGTCGCTGGGCGCCGAGACATTGAGGCGCTGAACCTTGTCGTCAAGCCGCTGCAGTTCGGCAGCGACCTCGGCCAGTTCCTTGGACAGGTTGCCCATTTCATTGAGGGCGTCATTGCGCAATGACGCCTGCAGTTCGATCAGGCTGCCTTCCGCCTGTTTGATGCCGGCCTGGACGCTGGCCTTGCGGGACCGCGTTGTGTGCAGGTCTCCTTCCGCCTTGCTGTGTTCCTTCTGCACTTCCAGAAGGCGCAGGCGGGAGCCAAGCCCCTTTTCAGTGAGTTCCTTGCGCATCCTCAGTTCTTCGGAAACGATATCCAGGGTTTTCTCCAGGGTTTTTTCCTGTTCGCTCAGTACCTTGGCCTCGTTGCGCCGTTCCGCGATCTGGGCCAGGATCACATTTTCCTGGGCCTGGCGCGAATTCTGTTGCTGGGCCAGGATTTCCTGCTGGTCGCGGACAAGAGTGGGGAAGCTTTCCGTATAGGCTGAAAAATCTGCGTCCTTGTCCAGGGCAAAGGCCTTGAGGCGCTCGATCTGCATGGACAGGGCCGCTTTGCGGGCCAGCATGCGGCCGCGTTCTGAGGCTGCCTGGGAGGGCGACATTTTGATCAGCGGCTGGCCTTTTTTGACGATCTGGCCTTCCTCCACCAGGACTTCGGCCACGATGCCGCCTTCCAGGTGCTGTACCGGCTGGACCGAGGCGGCGGGGACGATTTGTCCCTGGGCGACCGTGGTTTCGTCCAGCCTGGTGACGGCAGCCCAGGCGATGCAGCCGAACACAAACAGGCTGATAATGCCGATGGTGGAAATGATCGCTTTCGGCGGACCGCTTTCCTCCAGCAGGATTGCCCGGGACAGGAAACGGGCGTAATAGCTGACAGGTTTTTCGTGTCTGGCTTGTGCGGCTTCGGTCGCCTTTGTCACCAGGTCGCCCATGATTTCCTTTGACCGGGTGACATGGGTTCCGATTTTCGACTTGTCCGTATTTTTGTTTTTATCTGTCATCTTATTGCCTTTTCTCTGGCTGCTATGCGGTCTGCGGCGCTGTTTCCGGGAAAATGGACTGCGGCGGACCGAAATTCTTTACAAGGCCGTCCTCAAGCACCAGCACCTTGTCGGCCATTTTGATATGGCTCGGTCGATGCGACACCATAATGATGGTGCAACTGCCTTTCAGGGTGGCGAGCGTTCTCATGAAGGCCTGGTCGCCTTCATAATCCAGGGTTTTGGCCGGTTCATCCAGAAGCATGATATTTGCCCGTTTCAGGAAGGCCCGGGCCAGCGACAGGCGTTGTTTGAAACTGGACGGCAGACTTTGAATGGACTGGTCACCGATCCGGGTCTCGAATCCCTGCGGCAGGGCGAGAACTTCATCCAGGACGTTGGCCATCCAGCAGGCTTCCTCCAAGTCCACCAGCGAAGCCATCGGCTGGGCCAGGCGCAGGTTCTGGGCGATGGTGCCGTGGAAGAAGTGGCTCTGCTGCGGCACATAGGCGATGGACTGGCGCAGGATCGCCGGATTGATCTGGCGGATATCCATGCCGTCCAGGATAATCTGCCCGGCCTGCGGTTTGTGCATGGCGATCAGAAGTTTCAGGATGGTCGACTTGCCGGCGGCGTTGGGTCCCATGATGGCCATCATTTCACCGGCATTGAGGCGGAACCCGGCACCCAGCAGGGCAGGTTCAGCATCCGCCTTGTAGCGGAAGCTGGTCCGGTCCATGACCAGGTTGCCGGCAAAGGTCCTCTGGGTCAGGCTGTTCGGCAGAAGGTCGTCCTCGGACGGGATTTTCATCAACTGGTTGATCTGCTTGATGCTGTTCAGGGTCTGCTCCAGCCGGCTCAGGGTCAGAAACAGGCTCTGCAGCGGGGAGAGCACCCGCCAGACCAGGGCCATGCAGGCGATCAGGGCACCAACGGTCATGTTGCCGTCAATTACTTTCAGCACGCCGAAACCGACAGTGGCGATACCGGCGCCCATCATAATGGCTTGGGCCAGGCTCTGCAGCAGCAGGGAAACCTGGGCGGAGCGGAAATGGGTATAGGCCGTTTCCGCCGACAGGTTGCGGTATCTGTCCAGCCAGGGGTTTTCGGCCGCGGTCTGCTTGATGGTCCTGAGGTTGGACAGGGCCTCCACCAGGAAACTGTGACGGCGGGCGCGGGCCCGGCTTGAAGACGCCACATTGCGTTTCATGGCGGGGATCATGATCATGGCGACAAGGCCGAAGATCCCCATCATGGCGATGGGAATATAGGCCAGGGTGCCGCCCAGGATGGCGATCAGGGCCAGGAACAGGACCACAAACGGCAGCTCAAGGATAACATTGACCAGAGTACTGGAAAACAGGCCCTTGATGGCGTCGAATTCCTTGAGGCGGGACACCTGGCTGCCGATGGGGGCAGATTCCGTCATCATCGGCGACAGGGACAGGAGTTTCTGGAACGTGGCATTGGCGACAATATTTTCCACCCGGGCGCCCAGATAGGCCGTCTGGCGTGCACGCAGGATCCGGAGGCCTATTTCACAGCAGATTGCCAGGGTGATGCCGGACAGGAGGTAAACCAGTGACATGCCGGACTGGGACGGAATCACCTGATCGTAGATGGCCATAATAAACAGCGGCACCAGCAGGGCAAACAGGTTCAGCATCAGTGTCATGGCGAACATCTGCTTGATGGTGCCCTTGAACCGCAGGAACAGGTCCTTGACCCAGTTTGCCGGTGCCAGGTCCTCGTCCAGCTTGTTGGTCTGGGTGCCGTGTTTTGTCGAAATGAAATAGGCGGTGCCGACCTGCTTCCGGCCGTCGGTGAGCTTTTCCTGCTGGTCGGCACTGTCAAAATAACGAATGCCCTCGCGGTCCCTGGACAGAATGACGATGGGCTTGTCGTTCTGGACAAACAGGCAGGGGAACAGGCGCGGATCAATGGAGGCCAGTTCAACCTGCACCGGATCGGTTCTATAGTGCAGGTTTGCCAGGGTATTGCGGAATTCGGTCAGTTCCAGTCCGTCAGCGAAATGGGGCAGGGACTCAAACAACCGACGCAATTGTCCGCGCCAGCCGAGCGCCTGCAACAGCGGCAGCAGGCAGGCGGCATAATCCGATGAGGCATGAAACGAACCGATCTGTCCTGACTGCAGCGCCTCGGCAAGCTGGTCGGCTTTGGTCACCTTCAGGCTGACGGAATCCCGGAACCGGTCATTGAGCGAGTCAATCATATCCCGGGCCGGTCCCTTGTTGGTGGGAACCTTGTCAAATTCTATGTTCGTAGGATCAATAGGAGGTGTATCGCTCATGCGCTTTCCCCTCCCTTGCCGGGTGCTTTTGTGCTTTTCGGTTTGCTGTTATTTGGACCGACAGCTGTGAGCGTGCCGTTTTTCAGGTCATACAGCTTGTCAGCCAGTTTGAGCAGGGACGGCCGGTAGCTGACCAGCACCATGGTGCAAGTGCCCTTGAGACCGCTCATCAGTCTGTACAGGTCTTCGTCGGACTTGTTGTCGAGACCGGAGTTGGCTTCGTCAAACAGGATGACATCCGGTTCGCTGGCCAGGGTGCGGGCGATGGCAATCCTCTGGGCGATCCCGGCGGGCAGTTCATTTTGCGCTCCGTCGCCGATGCGGGTTTCATAGCCGTCGGGCATTCGGGCGAGAATGCTGTCCAGATGCAGTAATTCGGCGACATTCAGGGCATCGTCAATATGCTCATCGCCGCGGAACATGGTCAGGTTGTCCAGGATCGTGCCCTGGAACATGATCGGCCGCTGAGGCAGGTAGGCAATACGCTGGCGCAGACTTTCTGTAGAGAACCGGGCGGGATCCTTGCCGTTGACCAGGATTTTTCCTTCCTGGGGCTCGAGGCCCGCCATGAGGGCCCACAGAAGGGTGGATTTACCGGAGCCGTTGCCGCCGCGAATCCCCACAACCTGACCGCTTTCCACCTTGAGATTCACCTCGCGTAGTATGGGGGGCATATCTTTGCTGTAGCTGAAGGACAGGTTCTTCAGTTCGATGGAGTTGATCCGGTCAATGTCGGAAACTTCCTGTGTTCGTTCCGGCTGCAGGCCGTCAATGGCGGCAAGCTTGTCCTGGGCGATCTGAATATGCTGGAACCGGGTCCAGATGCTCAGAGCGCGCAACAGGGGTTGAACGGTACGTCCGGCCAGCAGGGTGCTGGCGGCCAGAGCCCCCATGGTGATATCGCCGCTGATCACCAGCAGGCTGCCGATGCTGGCGACCGCGATCATGGTGATCTGCGAGAAAATATTGCCAATCCCCTGGGCGAGGCCGTTCAGGAATATCACATTGTAGCTCGCGGCAGAGCAGCTTTCGAGCAGCTTCTCGTACCTGCGGTCCATAAGATGTTCCATGGCCATGCTCTTGACCGAATGGATGCCGCCCAGCACTTCGATAATAAAGCTGTATCGGCGATCCTCCCAGATGGCGTCTTTTTCGATGGCGTCCTTGAGCCGTACACCCAGTGTAAAAGCGATGGCGCCGAGGATAATCAGCAGGCACACCGGCACGATCAGCAGGTAACCGCCGATGACCCCCAGCAGGCCCAGGAACAGAAACACAAAAGGCAGGTCCACCAGGGTCAGGCCTGCCTGGCTGGCATAAAAGTCGCGAACGGAGTCAATGGCGCCGAACCTGTCGAGATGAACGCCGGAGGAGATTTTTTCCAGATCCTGCAGCCGTGAACCGAGGATCCGTTCCAGGGCCCGGCAACCCATGTCATGTTCATATTTGGCGCCGATCCAGCCGGCCAGGTAGGCCCGGGCGGTGCGCAACAGAATATCGATGAGAAGGACGCCCAAAAGACCAAGGATCAACAGGCTGAGGGTATTCAGGGCCGCATTGGGAATAATCCGGTCGTAAACCTGCAGCAGGACCATCGGTAATGCCAGGGAGAGGGCATTCAGCACCAGAGATGCTGTCAGGATGTCTTTTCTGAGGATGGGCATGAACCCCATCGAGTCCAGTTTATTGCCGGTACTATCTGCGCTTTTTATCATAAACAATACAACTTTTATGGTTAACCGCGGGACAATAACTGAAACCTGGGGTGCCCGGAGGAAACCGGATTTCATTTGTCCTGTGATGATTTAGATAACCCTATTGCGTTGAATAATGGTTAATAACCGCGCCCTTATTTGTTTTTGTTTCAAATTTTATGAGTATTTTATCTTTTTCATCTCCTATCAGATTGATTTTTAATGATATTTTACCGATTTGTTATCGATCTGTTAACCATATGTGGAAAGGTTTTCTTCACCACTTTTTGCTAACTTTAAAGACGGGTCTGAACAGGATGTGCCGGTTCATGCCCTGTATCTACGTGCATTTATGGATTTTATGCGCCGTTCACAAAGCTGATTGTCGGTACTGGAGTTAGAAAATGTCCACTGGTGAGTCTGGAAATAACAGTTCAAAGGCTTTCGATATCGAACTGGATCCCGTCCTGCAGGGCGCGGATCAGGTAAAAAAGACCGAACGTCCCCGCGTTTCCATGGGGGAGGACAGTGACGAGGGTACCCAGGATACTCATACGCGCTCCAACATTCATCTGGGCGGTGACCAGACCGAGGGGTCAGGCTTTCCGGAACAGCACGGCATCACTGACGACCAGGCGGCCGCACAGGAAGAAGGACAGGGTGCTCCTTCTCCCCTGCATTCGTTCCTGAGCAGGGTCAGTTCCCTGGTTTCCAGGGGTGAGCCCGCCCAGGAAACCCAGGTTGACATGGACGATGACAGCGCGCGCAAGGAACCGACATTTTCCTCCGGTACGACGGCGGCGCCGCTTGATCTGGAAGGCATGGAAAATGCCCCGACCATCGAGACGCCGCTCAACAAGCTCAGCAACGAACTTTATGAAGAAATTTTGGGTGCAACCCCGGAATTTGAAAATCGGCCAGCTGTACCTGAAGAGCAAGTTTTTGCTTCTGATGAAAATGAAGGTGCAGAAGGTGATGCTTCCGATGAGGCGCCTCAGGAGGCTGCCCCGGAAAACAATGCTTCGGCAGACAGTGGAACAACCGGCGCTGACAACGAACTGCCCGTCGCAGAAGACGACAGTTTTGACAGCGATGAAGATGCCACCGTTTCTCTTGACGTCCTGGCCAACGACACGGCCCCGGGCGGCGGGCAGCTCGTCATTTCCGGTGTCGAACTCGCAGAGGGCGCCGGTGCCGTCACCCATGACGGTCAAAAGGTTATTTTCAATCCCGGCAGCTCATACGATTACCTTGGCGATGGGGAAAGCGAGACTGTCACCATTGCTTACACCGTGCGCGACCGCAACGGGCAAAGCGATACGGCGACCGCTACACTCACTATAACCGGCAACAATGATGCGCCGGTGGATATCGCCCTGTCCGATAACAGCCTGTTTGAAAATGATGAGGGTGCGACCGTCGGCACCCTGTCTACCAGCGATCCCGATGCGAGCGACAGCCACAGCTATACGGTCAGCGATGACCGGTTCGAAGTGGTGGACGGCTCCCTGAAGCTGAAGGACGGTGTAAGCCTGGATCACGAAGCGGAAGATAGCGTAACGGTTACCGTTACGTCGCGGGATTCCGGCGGTGCTGAAGTCAGCAGGGACTTTGTACTGAGTGTGGCTGATCTGGAAGAGACGCCGGTCGATGACGGCGAAACCGTCAATGCCGGTGAAGACATACTGGCGGGCGACGAAACCACCGGTGAAGACGGCACGGCTGACGGGGGAGGTGCGGAAGAACCTGGGGTTGCCGCGAACCATGCTCCCGAGGCTGGTGCGGTTGATCTGGGGGCGACCGATGAGGATACGTCACTCACTTTCAGTGCTGACGATCTCCTGGCCAATGCTTCCGATCTTGACGGTGATGTGTTGGCAGTGATCGATGTGACTGTTGATCCGGTCTACGGGACGCTTGCTGACAACGGGGATGATACCTGGACTTTCACCCCGGCCGAGAACTTCAATGGCGCCGATGTGCCGTTCAATTTCGAAGTGACCGACGGCACCGATTTTGTCTCCTCCACGGCATCTCTGGATGTGATTGCCGTCAATGACGGCCCGGTGGCTGCAGAGAGCGAAGCTGTGACCGGAGAAAATGTGATCCTTCATGACCAGCTCCACGCTACCGACGTGGATGGTGATGAGGTGACCTACAGCCTGGTCAGTGGTCCGGAATCCGGCAGTGTCACCGTCAATGCCGACGGTAGCTACAGCTTTGATCCGGGCACTGATTTTGATGATCTGGCCGAGGGCGAGGAACGCGCGGTGAGCTTCGAGTTCGAGGTGTCCGACGGTAACGGCAGCAGCGACGTGGCCGGCATGGACATTACCGTGACCGGCGCCAATGACGGTCCTGTCGCGGAAGCGGTCGATCTCGGCGCTATTGACGAGGATACGTCAATGACTTTCTCTGCCGAGGACCTGCTGGCCAATGCGTCCGATGTCGATGGCGATATTCTGGCGGTCACCGAGGTAAATGTGGACGAGCAATATGGCTCCCTGACCGATAACGGCGACGGCACCTGGACTTTCACCCCGGCCGAAAACTTCAATGGTACCGACGTACCCTTCAATTTTGAAGTAACCGACGGAACTGACTTTGTGTCCACAACGGCCTCGCTGGATGTGATTGCTGTGAATGATGGACCGCAGGTAGATGCGTTGGCATCGCCTGAATTGTCTACTACGGAAGACACAGCCATTGTCATTCAGCCCGCAGACTTGCTGGCGAATGCTTCCGACGCGGATGGGGATGTCCTGTCCGTAACAAACCTGCGGATCGGGAATCAGGATACCGATATCCCGGTGACCCTGAAAATTTCCGGCGACCATTATGATCCGAACAATGTCGAGGATGTGGGCGTTGGCTCTCCTGAATTCGAGATCTATGTCAACGGCGAACTGGTTGAGGTGAATGGAGAAACCCGCTTTGATGTGACCGCTGAGCGCGGCGACTGGGAGTATTTCAGTTTCGATCTGCCTGCGGGCACCGAAGTTGACTCCATAGATGTGCGCTTTGTCAATGATGCCTGGGAAGGCACCGGGGACAGGGATGGGGACGGTGTAGCCGGTGAAGACAGAAACCTGATTGTCGACAAGATCAACGTGGGCGGCACCCAGGACGGTAACGGCGGCTTTGTCGGCGGCGTGACCCTGGAGGCCGAGGACGCCAGCTACGCCCGCTCTTCAGATGTGATCGATGGGCGCGAGACCATGGCCTGGTCCGGCTCCCTGCAGTTTGACATGTCAGATGTGCCGGTTGCTGATTACAGCGCCCTGGCGCCCAATGCGGACGGCAGCTGGACCTTCCAGCCGGGCGCCGACTTCAACGGCGAACTGTCCATGACCTATGACGTGGTGGATGGTAACGGCGGCGTTACAGAGGCGACAGCTACCCTGACAGTGACGGCTGACAATGATGCTCCGGTCATTACTGTCTCGATTGATGGGAACGCTCCGGTAAGCGTGGACACCAATACAGTTGTTCTGAATGTGGACGGTAGGTCCGGGCAGCTTGGTGACAATGTGACAATCGAAGGATTTTCCACTGACGGGAGTGCGGCACGACTGCAGACGTCCGGGGATGGGATCGGCATCCAGGGCGAGCGCATCGACACACAAATCGACTATGATCCCGCCACTGGCAACAGTGAACAGCTGGTGCTGACCTTTGACAATCCGGTGACGGATGTTGGTCTGGTGACGGATCGCCAGATTGAAAATGAATTTCCCGGCGGAGAGCAGGGCAAATGGACAGCCTATGACGCGGACGGCAACGAAATTGCCAGCGGTAGCCTGACCCCCGAAACCGGTACAAGGCTGAGTGGCAGCAGTTTCTCCTATGATCTTGAAACCGGCGATGTCCCGGTGGCGAAGATTGTGGTCGAGGCTACTGATGCGACCGGCCAGTCCTCCGGCGATAATTCCGAGTTTACGGTAAAGTCCGTTTCCTACACAGAGGCGCCGGATGTGCTGTCCGATGGCGCGCAGCTGGTAACGTCTGTTGCCGAAGGCGCACCGGACGGTACGGAAGCGGCGACCATTTCGGCAACCGATATCGACGGTGATGCATTGACCTATGCCATCACGGCCGGTAACGACGATGGCGCCTTTGCCATCGATCCCCAGAGCGGTGAAGTGACGGTCGCGGATGGCAGTCTGCTTGATCACGACACCCAGGCTTCACGCAGCCTGACCATTGAGGTGTCTGATGGCAATGGTGGTTCTGACACTGCTGAACTCGTGGTCAATATTGACGATGTCAATGAGAGCCCGGTCGCGGCGGCGGACAGTTTTGCCGGTACCGAAGACCAGGCGATTGCGGGTAATGTCCTGACTAACGATACGGATGTCGACGGTGATGCACTCTCTGTGGTGGCGGAGACGATCGAAACCGCAAATGGCGGCGCCGTGGAGATCGCAACTGACGGCTCATTTACCTATACGCCGGCGGAAGACTTCCACGGGGAAGACAGCTTCAGTTATACTCTGAGCGACGGCTCCCTGACCGACAGCGGTACGGTGACCCTTACTGTGGCGCCGGACAATGACGGTCCGGTGGTGGGCTCGGTGGACCTTGGCGCAACAAACGAGGACACCTCAATCACCTTCAGCGCCGATCAGCTTCTTGCCAACGCGTCCGACGTGGATGGCGACAGCTTGTCAGTCAGCAGCGTCAGCGTCGACCCGGCGTTCGGGACAGTTTCCGATAACGGGGACGGTACCTGGACATTTGAGCCGAAAGCGGATTTCTCGGGCGATGAGGTTCCTGTCAGTTTCGACGTCACCGACGGTACCGAGACCGTGTCCTCCACCGCGTCCATCGATGTGACGGCTGTGGCCGACGTGCCGGAAATGCAGATGTCCAGCACACTGGTTCTGGATCCGGACCACGGGAACTATGATATTCCCGCTGACGGCGTGATCAGCATTGACGTTTCCTATTTTGGCGTCGACGCCGGGTACAACAACTCACACGGCTTTTATGTTGCCGATGCGGACGGCAACCCGATTGGCGGCGCGATCATTCAGGACAATGTGAAGGATGGCGATGACAAGACCGTCACGATTGACACCTCCGACTATGAAGGTGGGGTCACGCTCGGGTTCTTTATCATTCCGGACGGGGACAGGCAGAATTCTGCTCTTGCCGACGGTGACCAAGTTACTTTCGACAATATCGACGGCGTCTGGACACCCATGGTGGATGGCCAGCCCCTGAGCGGCAGGAGTGCGCCGGCTTATTTCAGCGATCAAAGCCTGAATCCGGACGGTTACGATCACTTCTCGGACTCCGCTTCAGCAGGGAACCAGAACTGGGAGGACCTCTATGGTGGCGGCGACGGAGACTATACCGACGTCAATACCCAGGTGGATGTTTCTATCACACCGGACCAGCCGCAATCGGTAACTGCCGATGTGGGCAGTGCGAGCGCTCTTCCCCGGATTAGCATCGGGGCCGGCGACTTCGACGGATCAGAAAGCCTGGCGGTTAGCATCTCTGCCATTCCCGAGGGTGCGGTGCTGAGTGACGGTGCCAACAGCTTTACCGCCACAGCGGAAAACGGCAGTGTGGACATCAGTGGTTGGGATCTGGACAATTTGACCGTTCAGCCGGCCACCGGTTCTGACGATTTTGCCCTTCAGGTAACAACCACTTCGACGGATGGGGTCGGTGGTGATTCAGCCTCGACCACCCAGGCCATCAATGTTGAAATCGCCGATCAGATGCTGGAAGGCACCGCTGGCGCCCAGGATATTCAGGGGGCGGGTGGCGATGATACGCTGCAATATAACGCCGACAGTACCTGGTCCGGCTATGCGGCCCACAACGTGGAAACGGGCGAAAATGTCTCCCTCAGCGGCTACAACCGGTCCAGCGATGTGTTTGACGGCGGCAGTGGTCATGACGTGCTGCAGGGCACCGATGGCGATGACGCCCTGTTCCTGGATGACGGCATCAGTGACTTTGCCACCGGTGAACAGGCTCGTATCCAGAATATCGAGGAAATCCACATGGGTGGTGGTGACGATATTCTCGACATGACATCCAGCAAATATACCTATGACGAGGGTGTGAGCGTTGATGGCGGCGAGGGTAATGACACACTCTGGACCTCCACCGGCGACGATACACTGACCGGCGGGGCTGGTAACGACACCATGTTTGGCGGCGACGGCAATGACATGTTCATTTTCGGCCCCAATGACGGGTCTGACACCGCTTCAGGCGGCGCCGGCTGGACCGATACCATCGAGCTGAGCGGCTTTGGCGGCAGCGCTGCCGAACAGGGCTGGACCCTGACCCTGGACAATGGTGACTCGATTCAGTCCGTCGACAATGCTTCCGGCGAAATGCTGCTTAGCGACGATTCTGCCGGCACCATCGTTTTCGATGATGGCGGCGAGGTCGCCTTCGACGGTATCGAAAAAATTGTATGGTAGACGTTCAGTATTTTTACTGGATAATAACCTTAATTCAATTATGCTCCCTGAAACAGCAAGGCAGGTCAGACAACTGACTACCGGACCGGTTTTGGGGAGTATACGATATGTCGGACAAATATATTATATCCTATGGCAGGTTTATCGTCCGCTGGCGCTGGATTGTGGCTTTCCTGTGCCTCCTGTTGGCCGGCCTCGTAGGGGCCGGCGTAACCAAGCTGGGCTTTAATACCGACTACCGGATTTTTTTCGGCCCGGATAACCCGCAGCTTGCCACCCAGGATGACCTGGAAGCCAACTATTCCAAAGTCGACTTGGTGACGATCGGCCTCTATTCCTCTGAAAAGAGCGTTTTTTCGCGGCAGATGCTTGGCATCATCAAGGATGTGACCGAGCAGGCCTGGACCTTTCCAGCCGTCAGCCGGGTGGACAGCCTGACCAACTTTCAGCATACCGAAGCTGAGGGCGACGACCTTTATGTGGATGACCTGGTCAGGGATGCCGCCGATCTCACGGACGCAGATCTGGAAAAAATCCGCGCTATTGCCTTGAACGAACCGTCCCTGGTCAACCGGCTGGTGTCGGAAGACGGCCGGACAACGCAAATCATGGTCACGGTCCAGCCTGCCGATACCCAGCCCGATACCCTGAAGAAGATCGTCGCACCGATCCGCGCCATGGCGGCGCAGATTGAAAAGGACCATCCGGATGTTGAAGTTGCCCTTTCGGGCACGGTGGTGATGTCGCTGTCCATGTCTGAAGCGTCGGAAGCGGATTCGGAAACACTGATTCCCGTGATGTTCGCAGTCATTGCACTCACGCTGCTGATCTTCCTGCGCTCGGTCTCCGGCATGGTCATCAGCATGGTTGTGGTCTTTTCCTCGGTGCTTTTTGCCCTCGGTCTGACCGGGCATTATGGCTTCTATCTCAATGTTGCTTCAGCCGCCTCGCCGGTGATCATTGTCACAATCGCCGTGGCTGACACTATTCATCTTCTGGCGACATTCTACGTCCATATGCGGCGCGGCATGGCCAAAAAGGACGCTGTTGTCGAAAGTCTGCGGATCAATTTCCAGCCGGTGTTCATAACTTCGGTCACCACGGCCATCGGGTTTCTGAGCCTGAATTTCAATGACAGTCCGCCTTTCAACCATCTCGGCAATATTTCGGCCATCGGGGTTTTTGCAGCCTGGTTTTTCGCCATCACCCTGCTGCCGTCGCTTCTGGCAATTTTGCCAACGGGCCCCCTGGGCGAAACCAGGCGGGAGCATATCGTACTGGAAAACTATGTGGAGTGGGTGATTGAGCGGCGCAACACCATTCTGGTGGGCATGATCGTGTCCTGTGTTGCGGTGGCCGCATTCATTCCCCGGCTTGAATATTATGATAATTTCATCTCCTTCTTTTCCAAGAATGTTGAATTCCGCAAGGACTCCGAGTTCATGCTCGATAACCTGGTCGGCCCCTACACCATGGAACTCTCCGTCTCCTCCGGAGAGGAAGGCGGGATTGCAAATCCCGACTATATGAAGCAACTGCAGGAATTTACCGACTGGTTGGAAGCCCAGCCCGAAGTGGTCCATGTCTTCTCCATTGTTGATGTCATGAAGCGGCTCAACAAAAACATGCACGGCGATGATCCCGCCTGGTATAAATTGCCTGAAGAGCGCAATCTGGCGGCCCAGTATCTTCTTCTCTATGAAATGTCCTTGCCCTACGGCCTTGACCTCAACAATCAGATCGATATCGGCAAGTCGGCAACCCGGGTGACGGCAAGCCTGGGCGATGTGAACACGACGGACATGAAGGCGCTGACAGAGCGGACCAGGGAATGGTTTGACGCCCGGCAGGGCGAGGGCCGCATCATGACGCCGGGCGGCACCAGTCCGGGGATTATCTTTGCTTACCTGACCCGCCGGACCTTTGACAGCATGATGGTCGGGACGGGGGTGGCCTTTGTGCTGATTTCCCTGTGCCTGGTCGCGGCGCTACGCAGTTTCAGGCTGGGACTGATCAGTATTGTACCCAACGTATTGCCGGCTGTCGCGGCCTTTGGCCTCTGGGCGATCATTGACGGCAGGCTGGGGATTTTTGCCTCCGCTGTGACCGCGACCGCGCTCGGCCTGATTGTGGATTGTACCGTGCATTTTCTCAGTAAATACCGGCGGGGCAGCCTCGAGAAAGGATTGGGTCCGGAGGATTCCGTACGCTACGCTTTTGCCATGGTCGGTTCCCCCTTGTGGATCTCTTCGCTGGTTCTTATCTGTGGATTTGTGACCTTGGGATTCTCCGACTATCTTATCAATGCGAAGATGGGGCTCCTGACGGCGCTGATCATTGCCGTGGCGCTGGTGACCGACTTCCTGCTGCTGCCGACCATACTGTTGTTTGTTGACAAAAAAGGATCGAAAAAAGATGCAAATGCCTAAAGCTGCCGCTTTCCTCTCCCTCCTTTTGCTGGCGGGCCTTCCCGGCCTGTCCGCGCCGGCCATGGCCGAGACAGCGGAAGAAAAAGGACTGGCGATTGCCGAAGAAATGGATCGCCGCGATCTGGGCTATGGCGACAGCGTTACCGAACTGGAAATGATCCTGACCAACAGGCAGGGCAAGACCAGCATGCGCTATCTCAAAATCAAAACCCTCGAGGTCGAGGATCGGGATCTGGGCGACAAATCACTAGTAATTTTCGACCGGCCGCCGGATGTCAAAGGTACTGTGCTGCTGACCCATTCCAAGATCCTCGAGCCGGACGACCAGTGGATTTATTTTCCGGCGCTGGGCCAGAAGGGCCGTATCAAGCGCATCGACAGCCGCAGCAAGTCCGGCCCGTTCATGGGCAGCGAATTTTCCTACGAGGACATGTCCTCCCGCGAAGTGGGGAAATACAGCTACAAATGGCTACGGGACGAAGCCTGCGGCAGCATGACCTGCCATGTGGTGGAATCCTATCCGCTTTATGAAGGATCCGGCTATACCAAGATTATTTCCTGGATTGATACGGATGAATATCGAGTCCATAAGATCGAATTTTTCAATCGCGGCGGGGCTCACTTCAAAACCCTGATTATGAGCAAGTACCAGAAATATCTGGACAAATATTGGCGCGCCCACGAGCTTTACATGGTTAACAAGCTGACCGGTAAAACCACACGCCTGCTCATGAGTCGCTATGATTTTCAGCAGGGGCTGGAAGATATCGACTTTACCAAGTCCCGAATGAAGACGGCGAAGTAACATTCGAAACCCCTTATTTCCTGCGAGATTCCCGGCATTTGCTAAAAAATGCCGGACTTTCCCCTTTATTTATGGTTGCTGTCCGCTAATCTTGTCTCTGAATTATGGTTAATGCCGGATTAACCTTAAGGAACTGAGCAGGTTGAGGAAGAAAGCTCACAAGTTTATTTAAATACCTCGAAAGAACTATTTAAATATGCTGAGTTTTTATCTCCTTCTACATTTGTTTCTGCAAAAGTTTCCGAGAATCAATGATAAAAAGACGGGGTTATTCGTGCGCAAGACCGATACTGGAAACGGAAAAGCAAATGCCGTACTGAAACGGCGTTTGGGCCGCAGCACCGCTGTCGCCGCTCTGTCATTGACGGCCGCCCTTAGCGGTACGACGGCCGACGCGGAAGTCCTGGCGGTCCGTTCCGGCAAACATCCCGACATGACCCGTCTTGTGGTGGACCTCAGCCAGCAGGCGCCCTATGCGGTCAGCTATCTGGAGGGTCCGCGCCGCATTATCATTGAGCTGAAAGACAAGGCCGGCGAGCCGATTACACCGGCCCTGACCGAACGGGCCGAGGCAGTGGGCCTGCTGAAGGACGTTGAGGTCCGCAACCTGGAGGACAGTTTCCGTCTCGAAATCACCCTGCGCCGCCCGGCCACGGTGTCGCGCACCTTCGGCCTGCGGGCAGTGGACGGCCGTCCGCACCGCCTCGTGTTCGACCTGTTGCCGGTGAGCGAGGCGGAATGGTCACGCCAGGTTCTGGCCAGCCAGCCACCAGCCCCTGAACCGGAACCTGTCCCGGAACCGGAGCCCGTTCCGGAGATGCCGGCCGAACCGGCGCCCGTGGCCGAGCCGGTGCCGGAAGCGGAGCCCATGGAAGAGCCGTCCCCCTTTGCGGCAGAAATGGCCCCCATGGCCGAGGAACAATATAACGAAACCGTCTATGAAGACGAATATAACGGGTTTGACTTTTCCGGCTATGTGGAGGCCGAGGGCCGGGTTTATCCCCAGACCTCCTTCTATCCGGAACCGGAAGACTGGACCCTGTCCGTGGCGGCGGAGCCGCGGCTGGAATATGTCTCCGAAGACGGCAACCATATTTTCGTCGCCGACCTGTTCGGCCGCCTGGACGCCCAGGATGACGACCGCAGTCATTTCGACGTCCGGGAATTCAAATGGCTGGGCGTGTTTGACAAACTGACAGTTACAGCCGGGGTCAATACGGTCTTCTGGGGCGTCACCGAATCCAATCACCTGGTGGATATCTTGAACCAGGATGACTTCCTTGAGGATGTGGACCAGGAAGACAAGCTGGGCCAGCCCATGCTGAGCCTGAGCTACACCACCGAGGTGGGTACCTTCTCCGGCTATCTGATGACCTATTTCCGGGAGCGCAAATTCCCGGGCGCCGGCGGACGTTTGCGCATGCCGCTGCCGGTGGATTATGACCAGACGATGTATCAGTCCGGTGACGAGGAATGGCATCCGGACTGGGCGATCCGCTGGTCCCATGTGATCGGCGACTTTGACCTCGGGCTCTATCATTTCCAGGGCACCGCCCGTGATCCCGAATTTATGCTCGGGCTGGACGGGGCCGGCAATATGGTGCTGATCCCCTATTATCGCCAGATCCACCAGACCGGCTTCGATATCCAGGCGACCCGCGGCGGCTTCCTGTGGAAATTCGAGGGCATTTACCAGACCAACAACGGCACGGCAGCCTGGGGCGATGACTTCTGGGCCTTTGCCGGCGGCCTGGAATATACTTTCTATGGCCTCGGCGGCGGCTATTCCGACCTCGGCGTGCTGGTGGAATACAATTATGACGACCGCGGCGACCTGGCCACCAGTTTCCTTGAGGACGACCTGTTTGTCGGCCTGCGCTGGACCGCCAACGACGAGCAGAGCACCGAGCTGCTGGTCGGCGCCATCTTCGACATGAACACCTCCGCCAAGCTGCTTAACATTGAAGGCAGCCGGCGGATCGGCGACTTCTGGAAGGTCAGCCTGGACGCCCGGCTGTTCCTGAATGTGCCCGTGGCCGACCCCATTTATGGCTTGTCGCAGGACGATTTCATCCAGCTTCGGGTGGCCCGCTATTTCTGATTTTTCCGGGTTTTGGGCGACTCCCGCCGGTGAACATCACGATTTGGTGAAAAGCTCCGATTTTTTGTGCAACAATATTGCCTTTCCCGGCAAAAATGTATAAAATCCCCACATTCCCAGATTAGAGGCATTCATGAGGAAAAAACGGAATATCACAGTGACGGAAAAACTGACCGGCCTGGCCATCGCCATGCTGCTGGTTGGTGGTCTGTCATCTGTGGCAGGTTCCGTGCTGAATACCAAGGAAACCCGCAGGGACTTCGAGTTCGTCGGCATGAATGAAGCTGTTGATCCTGTCATTCGGGTCGAGGTGGTCGCCGGCGACGACTTTGTCTTCCACGCCCGGCAGTTTATGGATGAGCGCAGTGCGGCTGCACTGGAGCGGTCGGTGGAGATCACTCTCGAGCAGGTCGAAAAAGTCATGAGCCTTCATGAGGATCGCCTGGCCGATCTGGAAGAATCCCTGGCGGAAGTCGAGGAGATGGAGCGTATTCCGGAAGCCCTGCGCGAAGAGATGAGGGTGGAGATCTCCCTTGAAATTCATCGCGCCGAGCGTGAAGTTCGCCGGGTGGTGAGGGAAGCGGAACGCCTGCATGCGGAAAAAATCGCTGCCGCAGCGACCGCCCACGCAGAGAGCGTGGCAAGTTCGTTTAGCTCAAGGGCGGCTTCTGCGGCGGAAGTTGAGCCACTGCCGCCGGTCAGCCGCGCCCTGCCGTTGCCACCGATTTCTCCCGAGGCCCATGCTTGCAGCGATAAAGATAAAAAATCCAAGGAAAAGGGCAGCAAGGACGGCAAGGAAGGATTTCTGGAAGCCTTGTCCTACGTCTAGTTCCCACTTTTTTATTGTAATAAGTCATTGAAGTCCGGTTCCCGCCGGGCTTTTTTATTTCGCGGGTGTAAAATAAAAATATACACGCTATAGTTGTTTTCCTAAGGGATATATTCTTGGGGGAACAATGGTCGCTCACATCACAACCGTTGCATTTGTCGGTATCGAGGCCCGCCTGGTGGATGTCCAGGTGCAGGTCGCCAACGGCCTGCCGTCCTTTACCATTGTCGGCCTGCCGGACAAGGCGGTGGCGGAAAGCCGGGAACGGGTGCGCGCCGCGCTCGGCGCCATTGGCCTGTCCCTGCCGCCGAAACGGATTACTGTCAACCTGGCCCCGGCCGACCTGCCCAAGGAAGGCAGCCATTACGACCTGCCGATCGCCATGGGGGTGCTGGTGGCCATGGGCGCTATCGGCAGCGACATGACCGACGGCTATCTGGTGCTGGGCGAACTGGGCCTCGACGGCGGCTTGCAGGCGGTGCCCGGCGTGCTGCCTGCCGCCATGCGGGCCATGGAGGAAGAGCGCGGCCTGATCTGTCCCGCGGCCTGCGGCGGCGAGGCGGCCTGGGCCGGTGACCTGGACATCATCGCCGCCGACAGCTTGCTCAGCCTGATCAATCATCTCAAGGGATCGCAGCTGCTGGCGGCGCCGAAACCGGCGGTGGAGCATGATGACGCACACATCCCCGACCTCAGGGACATCAAGGGCCAGGAAAGTGCCAAGCGGGCGCTGGAGGTGGCGGCGGCGGGAAACCATAATCTCAATATGATCGGCCCGCCGGGCTCCGGCAAATCGATGCTGGCAGCTCGATTGCCCGGCATCCTGCCGCCCATGGATCCGGCGGAAATCCTGGAGGTGAGCATGATCGCCTCGGTGGCGGGCCTGCTCACTGGCGGCGGGATCACCCGGCGGCGGCCGTTCCGCAATCCCCATCATTCGGCTTCAATGGCGGCGTTGACCGGGGGCGGCTTCAAGGCCCGACCGGGCGAAGTCTCCCTGGCCCACCGAGGGGTGTTGTTCCTGGACGAATTGGCGGAATTCCAGCGTCCGGCGCTGGACAGCCTGCGCCAGCCGCTGGAAAGCGGGGAGGCGGTAGTGGCCCGGGCCAACATGCATGTGACCTATCCGGCACGCTTTCAGCTGATTTCCGCCATGAATCCCTGTCGCTGCGGCCATATTGACGATCCGGGCCGGGCCTGCAGCCGGGCCCCCAAATGCGCCAATGACTATCAGGCGAAAA
Organism: Emcibacter nanhaiensis; assembly: GCF_006385175.1. Lineage (NCBI taxonomy): Bacteria > Pseudomonadati > Pseudomonadota > Alphaproteobacteria > Emcibacterales > Emcibacteraceae > Emcibacter > Emcibacter nanhaiensis. Next base: position 64,925 of record NZ_VFIY01000010.1, on the reverse strand, counting down.
TCTCGGGCCCGCTGATGGACCGGATCGACATTCATATCGAGGTCCCGGCGGTGGGTGCGCTGGACCTGACCCTGCCGCCGCCGGCCGAGGGCTCTGAGGAAGTGGCCGCTCGGGTCGCCAATGCCCGCCATGTCCAGCGCGAACGCTATGCGGCCCTTGGTGTCGGCGAGCGGGTGCGCACCAATGCCGAGGCCGACGGGGAGGTGCTGGAACGGGTGGCCGAGCCGGATCCCGGCGGGCGGGAAATGCTGGCCCGGGCGGTGGAAATGATGAAGCTCACCGCCCGCGGCTATCACCGGGTGCTCCGGGTGGCGAGGACGCTGGCCGACCTTGACGGGGCCGACGGGATAGGCCAAAATCATATCGCCGAGGCGCTCAGTTACCGGCAGAAGAAAAGCTTTTAAAAAAAGAAACAACAATAGTCCGGATACCCGTCTGTGAATACATCCTCCCCTGACAAGCAAAGCTGGTGGGACGCCATCGAGATCTATCGCCGTCCGCGCCTGATCGGCATATTCAGTATGGCCCTAGGGACAGGGTTTCCGTTGACGATGATCTTGGCCACATTGACGCTATGGCTTGGCCAAGTTGGTGTGTCAGCCGCCGTCATTGGTACGTTTGCAGCGGTCAAAGTGCCTTATGCCATAAAGTTTCTCTGGTCTCCGCTAATAGACAACTTTGAGCTTCCTATTCTGGGTAAGTTGTTTGGTCGAAGAAGGTCTTGGCTTTTTGTCACACAGGCGATGTTGGTGACGGCTCTTGTTGTTCTGGGCGCCACGAATCCAGTGGAGGATATAACGCTTACATATATCGCGGCCATTTGTGTCGGGGTATGTGGTGCTTCTCAGGATATAGTAGTGGACGCCTACCGTATCGAGATTCTGAAAGACGAAGAACTGCCGGCGAGTGCGGCAATGTACCAGTATGGCTACCGTGTTGGGAACCTGATTGCAGGTTTGGGGGCGCTCTACTTTGCTGAACAATATAGTTGGCATGTTGCTTATTATGCCATGAGTTCACTGGTGTTGTTCGGGACAGCAGCTGCAATTTTCCTTGGGGAACCGGAGCTCAAAGGCGAGGAGCTAGTGCATGAAGAAGAAAAGAATATTTCCAAGTGGCTGGATATCACAGAAAAGTCCCCTTCTGTGTGGAAAATATTTGCTGAGAACCTCTATCTCAGTGTGGTTGTTCCGTTCAAGGAATTCCTGAGCAGACATGGGTGGTATTTAATATTGTTGTTCGTGCTCCTCTTGAAGGTTGGTGATGGCATGGCCTCTTCGATGACCTCCAAGATTATCGCCGACTTGGCATTTACTAATGGAGAAATCGCGTTTGCCAATAAGACCGTTGGCTTCTTTGCAACAATCGCGGGGGTTTTCGCTGGCGGTATTCTGATGAAAGTTGCAGGAACTTATCGCGGACTCTTCATTGCAACCCTGATCATGATGGTTTCCAACCTCAGTTTTGCTGTGTTGGCGGAAGTAGGACATAACGTACCACTTCTGGCCTTCACAATTGGTTTCGAGAATTTTTCCACCGGAGTGGGAGGAACACTGCTTATCGCTTATATGTCGGGGCTCTGTAATCTGGCTTACACGGCGACGCAGTATGCACTGCTTTCATCTTTCTCGAATGTCGGGTCTTCATTCCTGTCTATGCCTTCTGGATATTTATATGAGGGGCTGGGTCCGAGTAGTTTCTTCATTTTTACAACTGTCGCTGCTTTACCCGGGATAGTGCTTCTGCTCTGGATGCGCAAGCTGGGCTCCGTGTCCGAAGACCTCCGGGTCAAAAGCTGACCTCACATCTTTTTCGCCACCAGGCACAGCGGGTCGCGGCGGAAGCGGTCCTTCCAGTGCAATTTGAAGCCGTGCCGCTCCAGCAGGTAGAACAGCGAGCGCCGGCCGAACACATGTTTCTGGCCGGGCAGCGGGGCGGGGGCCTTGAGGCGGCTTTTCACCGGGCACAGGATCATCAGCATGCCGCCTGGCTTGAGGCTCAGGTAGCGTTCGCGAAAATACACATTCAGGTCTTCGGCAAACAGCGGCACATAAAGGCTGGCAATCCCGTCCAGATCCCGGTCTTCGGGGGAATAGCTTTTTTCCCCGGCGGGGCTTGTAAAGGCGCTTTCAATCCCAATATTGGTTCCGGTGCAGTAACGATGTAACTGTAATATACTTTTATCTGCGCTTCTCCTGTCGTAGGGAGAGGGTGTGCAAACGGGTGCTGTGGCGGGCAGATGTTCATAGCCGCAGAAGGCGCACAGAGACGCGCCGGTCTGGCTGTTTCTGGTCATTCGGGCGCCGCAGGCCGGACATGTTGTGGACATATTGACCATATACTGTTGTGCCATAGATCGGATTTGACCGATTGGTTACGCTTAATTTCCCTTTTATATGTAGAGAGTTAGGCGGAAAATGGAACAGATAATGTTAAAAACTTGGGTTTTTGCAAAAAAACTTTTACATTGCTGTCACGAAATTGACCCCTCCGGGGGTTATGTATCAGGGTTATGAAACTGGATAATATGAAAGCCAACGCCGAAAAGCTCAGATGGGACGAGAGTGATGACTCTCCGATTCTTGTGAAATCCGGCGTCTATGAAGTACGCCTCGCCCGCTCTGACGACGAGGTCGCCGCTGCCCAGGCCCTGCGCTACAAAGTCTTTTACGACGAGATGAAAGCCCAGCCCACGGACGCCATGCGCACCGTGTCCCGGGATTTTGACGACTTCGATAATGTCTGCGATCACCTGCTGGCGTTTGACACCAGCAAGAAAGGCGCGGACTCTGTGATCGCCACCTACCGCCTGCTGCGCGAGGAAAAGGTGGACAATGTGGAAGACTTCTATTCCTCCCAGGAATATGACCTCTCCAACCTGTTCTCCGACAAATTCCGCGAGGAAATGATCGGCGACCGCCAGCTGCTGGAGCTGGGCCGCAGCTGCGTGCATGCGGACTATCGCACCAATAATGTGATGCAGCTGATGTGGCGCGCCATCGCCCGCTATATCGACAAGCACAAGATTGCCTATCTGTTCGGCTGCGCCAGCCTGCCCGGCATCAACCCGGAAGAGATGAAGCTGCAGCTGAGCTACCTGTACAACAGCCACAAGACCCCGGACGATTACAATGTGCCGGCGGTGGATGCGCGCTACCAGAAAATGGATTTCATGACGCCCGAGGAATATGATGACCGCATGGCTCGCCGCGCTCTGGCGCCGCTGGTCAAGGGTTACCTGCGGCTCGGCTGCTTTATCGGCGACGGTGCGGTGATCGACGAGCAGTTCAACACCACCGACGTGTTTATCCTGCTGCCGGTCGACAGCATCCAGCGCCGCTACCTGGGGCTGTTCGATAATTAGGCTGTAAGGCAGAGAGAATAATCAAAGGCCCGCACTTGTTGCGGGCCTTTTTATTTGAGGTCAGCTGCCGGTTTTCTCCCGCACCATATTCACATTATGGGCCGCCAGCGCCGCCATGTTGATGATCTCGGACGCATAGGCGCCCATGGGCACGATCTGCACCGAGTGGCTGAGGCCGACCAGCATCGGGCCGATCACCGTGCCGCCGCCCATTTCCCGGAACAGCTTGGTGGAAATATTGGCCGAATGCATGCCCGGCATGATCAGCACATTGGCCGGGCCGCTCAGGCGGCAGAAGGGATATTTCTCCATGATCTCCGGGTTGAGCGCTACACCCGGGTGCATTTCGCCCTCATATTCGAAATCCACATTGCGGCCGTCGAGGATTTCCACCCCCTCACGGGAATGCTGGGCCAGGATGCCGCCTTCCGGGTTGCCGAAATTGGTATAGGACATCAGCGCCACCCGGGGCTCGACGCCGAAGTGGCGAACGATTTCCGCCGCATGTTCGGCGGTGTCGGCCATGTCTTCGGCGGTGGGCAGTTCATTGATGGCGGTATCGGCGACAAAAATGGTGCGGTCGCCCTTGACCATGATGCTGATGCCCATGGCTTTGCGGCCCGGGATCGGGTCGATCACTTTCACGATACTGTCCAGCGCCGCGGCATAATGGCGCACATGACCGGTGATCATGGCGTCGGCATCGCCCAGCGCCAGCATGCAGGCGCCGAATACATTACGGTCGGTCTGCACCAGGCGCATGCAGTCGCGGAACAGGTAGCCCTGGCGCTGCAGCTTCTGGAACAGGAATTCCGCATAGCGGTGGGTCTTGTCGCTGGCGCGGGCGTGATGAATTTCCACCTCGTCATTGCGGTCGTGGCCCATATGTTCCAGCAGGTCGCGGATTTTGTTCTCATGGCCGATCAGCACGGTCTTGCCGAAGCCGTTTTGTTCAAAGCCGAGCGCGGCGCGCAATACCGTTTCCTCGTCGCCTTCGGTAAAGACCACCCGCTTTGGATCCTGGTCCAGTTTATCATAGATCATCTGCAGGGTGCCGGTGGTCGGGCTGAGGCGGGCGGCCAGTTCCTTTTTATAGTCGCCCATGTCGATGATCGGCCGGCTGGCCACGCCACTATCCATGGCGGCTTGGGCCACGGCCGGGCTGATCGAGCTGATCAGGCGCGGGTCGAACGGGGCCGGGATGATATATTTGGGACCGTATTTGGGATGCTCGCCCTTGTAGGCGGAAGCCACTTCGTCAGGCACGTCCTCGCGCGCCAGCTCGGCGATCGCCCGGGCGGCGGCGATTTTCATCTCGTCATTGATGCGGGTGGCGCGCACATCCAGGGCGCCGCGGAAAATATAGGGGAAGCCGAGCACATTGTTGACCTGGTTCGGGTAGTCGGACCGGCCGGTGGCGACAATCGCGTCGGAACGCACGGTCTCCACTTCCTCCGGCGTGATTTCCGGGTCCGGGTTGGCCATGGCGAAAATGATCGGCTTGTCAGCCATATTCGCCACCATTTCCGGCGTTACCGCCCCCTTGACCGACAGGCCGAGGAAAATATCGGCGCCTTTCAGGGCCTCCTCCAGGGTCCGGGTATCGGTCATCACCGCATGGGCCGACTTCCACTGGTTCATGCCTTCCTTGCGGTCCTGGTAGATCACGCCCTTGCTGTCGCACATGATGACATTGTCATGGGGCACGCCCATGGCCTTGATCAGTTCGGTACAGGCGATGGCGGCGGCGCCGGCGCCATTGACCACCACCTTGGCTTCCCTGATGTCGCGCCCGGTCAGGTCCAGCGCATTGATGATGCCGGCGGCGCAGATGATGGCGGTGCCGTGCTGGTCGTCATGGAACACCGGTATGTCCATTTCCTCGCGCAGGCGCTGCTCGATGATGAAGCATTCCGGCGCCTTGATGTCTTCCAGATTGATGCCGCCGAAGCTGGGACCGAGACAGCGCACGCAATTGATGAACTCCTCCACATCCCTGCAGTCCACTTCCAGATCCATGGAGTCCACATCGGCGAACCGCTTGAACAGGACGGCTTTGCCTTCCATCACCGGCTTGGAGGCCAGCGGTCCCAGGTTGCCGAGGCCGAGAATGGCCGAGCCGTCGGAGATCACCGCCACCAGGTTGCCCTTGGCGGTATAGTCCCAGGCGGTGGAAGGATTGTCGGCAATGGCGCGCACCGGCGCCGCCACCCCGGGGGAGTAGGCCAGCGACAAGTCGCGCTGGGTGGCCATGGATTTGCTGGCAATGATTTCGATTTTGCCGGGACGTCCTGCGGAATGGTAATGCAGGGCTTCCTTGTCCCCAAACTGGGATTTTTTGTCCGTCATGATTTAACCCGTTTTTCAGTCTTGTTTCTCTAGCAGTCTTTGTCAGTCTTATCGCTTTTCCGGATCGATTTTTTTTGTTTCCCGTATCCCTGCGGGAATTGCTTTCCCGGAATGAAGGCGATAGAGTCTCATCCCTGATCCAATATGTAAAACAGGCCCGATGGATAACATGGACCCGTTTTATGAATAGAATGAAACGGTATTTAAATTACCTTTATGACAGCTATATTGAAATATTTTAACAAAAACAACCCAAAAATCTATTTGAAAATTATTTTTCACATTTTTCTCGAATGACCAGCACTATGGATAAAATGACGGCTGCAGAAGCGGATTCAACAAAAGACAAGGGGGCGTCCGGGAAAAAGACCGGCAAAAAAAACTCAAAGCCCGCCAAAGTCACGCCGATGATGGAGCAGTTCCTGGAAATCAAGGCGGCTCATCCCGACTATCTGCTGTTCTACCGGATGGGGGATTTTTACGAGCTGTTTTTCGACGATGCGGTCCAGGCCTCGGAAGCGCTGGACATCACCCTGACCAAGCGCGGCAAGCATGAGGACGAGGACATCCCCATGTGCGGGGTGCCGGTTCATGCGGCGGAGAGCTATCTTGCGCGCCTGATCCGTAAGGGCTTTAAGGTGGCGGTCTGCGAGCAGATGGAAGACCCGGCCGAGGCCAAGAAACGCGGCGCCAAGGCGGTAGTGAAACGGGATGTGATCCGGCTGGTGACGCCCGGTACCATTACCGAGGAAAACCTGCTCGACGCCCGCCAGCATAATTATCTGGCCGCCCTGTGCGTGATCCAGGGCAGCTACGCCCTGGCCTGGCTCGATATTTCCACCGGCGATTTCCACGTCAGCGCCATCGATCCCGCCAACCTGGATGCGGAACTGGCCCGGCTCAGGCCCGGCGAAGTGATCCTGCCCTCGGCCCTGCTGACCGACGAGAAAATCCATCATGTGCTGGAGGAATGGGCCGAGCGGCTCAGCCCCCAGGAAACCGACGGCTTTGACAGCCGTCTGGCGGAAAAGCGCCTGAAAAACTATTTCGGCGTCAGCGTGCTGGATGGGCTCGGCAGCTTCGGTCGGGCGGAAATGGCGGCCTGCGGCGCGTTGCTGGACTATGTCAGCGAAACCCAGAAGGGCAAAGCGCCGAAACTATCCCGCCCGGTGCCGGTGGGCGAAGACGCCACCATGATGATCGACGGGGCGACCCGGCGCAACCTGGAACTGAGCATCACCCTCGGCGGCGACAAAAAAGGCAGCTTGCTCAGCGTCCTCGACCGCACGGTAACCGGCGCCGGGGCGCGGCTGCTGGCGACCCGGCTCAGCGCGCCGCTGATGGATCCGGAGCTGATCAACCGCCGGCTCGACAAGGTTAGCTTTTTCCTCGAGGAGGAAGCCTTCCGCCGCCAGTGCCGGGAGGTGCTGAAAAAATGCCCGGACATGGAGCGCGCCCTGTCCCGCCTGTCGGTGGGCCGCGGCGGCCCGCGCGACCTGGCTGCCATTCGCGACGGGCTGGCCCAGGCCGATGACCTGAAGGATATGCTGCGCCGGGTTTGTGAGCGGCAGGCCCGGGAACAGATTTTGGCACCCCTCGAGCTGGACGAGATCATGGCCCATATGGGCACTCACCAGGAACTGGTAGACCTGTTGGCGCGGGCGCTGGCCGAAGAGCTGCCGACCATCATCCGCGACGGCAATTTTATCGCCACCGGCTTCCACGCCGAACTGGACGAGTTCCGCCAGTTGCGCGACCAGAGCCGGCAGATGATTGCGGCGCTGGAAAACGACTATCGGGACAAGACCGGCATCAGCGCCCTCAAGGTGCGGCATAATAATGTGCTCGGCTATTATATCGAGGTCACGGCGACCCATGCGGACAAGATGATGGCGCCGCCGCTGTCCGAGGAATTCATTCATCGCCAGACCCTGGCCAATGTGGTCCGCTTCAACAGTTCGGAACTGGCCCGGCTCGCCAGCAAGATCGGCCAGGCCGGGGCCCGTTCGCTGGAGCTGGAGCATGAACTGTTCGAACAACTGGTCGGCACGGTGCTGGCCGACTGGGAAGCCATCACCCTGGCGGCCCGTTCGCTGGCGCGGCTGGATGTGGCCTCATCTCTCGCGGAGCTCGCTGCCGGGCGCAACTATGTCCGGCCGAAAGTGGATGACAGCCTCACGTTCAATATCGAGGCCGGGCGTCATCCGGTGGTCGAGACCGCCCTGCAGAAGGAACAGCAGGGCCATTTCGTCGCTAACGACTGTGACCTCACCGGCGAAAACAAGCTGTGGCTGATCACCGGCCCCAACATGGCCGGTAAGAGTACCTTCCTGCGCCAGAATGCGCTGATCGCCATCATGGCCCAGATGGGCGGGTTCGTGCCGGCCCGTAGCGCCCATATCGGCGTGGTCGACCGCCTGTTCAGCCGGGTCGGCGCCAGCGATGACCTGGCCCGGGGCAGGTCCACCTTCATGGTGGAAATGGTGGAAACCGCGGCGATCCTCAACCAGTCCGGCGCGCGTTCGCTGGTGATCCTGGACGAGATCGGCCGGGGCACCGCCACCTACGACGGCCTGTCCATCGCCTGGGCCGCGGTGGAGCATCTGCATGAGGTGAACCGCTGCCGCGGCCTGTTCGCCACCCATTATCATGAAATGACCGCCCTGGCCTCGAAACTGGACAATTTATCCCTACATTATATGAAGGTCAGGGAGTGGGAAGGCGAGGTGGTCTTCCTCCATGAAGTGGGCCCCGGGGCGGCGGACCGCTCCTACGGTATCCAGGTCGCCAAACTGGCCGGACTGCCAACCGTGGTGATCAAGCGGGCCCGGCAGGTGCTGGACAGTCTGGAACAGGGCGGCCAGGGCGTCAGCAAGGGCCGGAACATGGATCTGGTGGCGGATGAATTACCGCTTTTTTCTGCTTTTCAATCGACCATGGAAACAGACAGGGCGACATCCTCGGAAGTAGAGGATATGCTGGACACGATAAATCCCGATGACCTGGCCCCCAGGGAAGCACTGGAGCTTCTCTACAGGCTCAAGGAATTGTCGGAAAAGTAAGTCAGGGCGTGCATGAGAAAAGTAAGAAACCATAAGAAGATTATCGATCCGGATAAACTGCGTCAGGCGTTCGACCAGTTCAAGGACGATCATTCTGCCGACTCCGTCCGCAAGCCGCTGCTGGAGCTGCTCAAGAAAACCTACCAGCAGGGATTTGACGAAATCCACCGGCGTTGCGATGCCGGCGAGAGCGGTATGGTCCTGGTGCGGGCGCAAAGCTACCTGACCGACGAGATTATCAAGTTCATCTACGATGTCGCCACCGGGTTTATTTTCTTTCAGCCTAATCCGACCAAGTCCGAACAGTTGTGCCTGGTGGCCATCGGCGGCTATGGCCGCGGGGAAATGGCGCCCTATTCCGATATCGACCTGTTGTTCCTACTGCCTTACAAGCAGACACCCTGGGGCGAGCAGGTGGTGGAATATATGCTCTACCTGATGTGGGACATGGGCCTGAAAGTGGGCCATGCCACCCGCACCGTAAACGAATGTATCCGCCTGTCCAAGAGTGACCTCACCATTCAGACCTCGCTGCTGGAATCCCGCTATATCTGGGGCCAGAAGGAGCTGTTTGACGAGTTTCTCACCCGCTATGACAAGGAAGTCATCGCCGGGCACGAGCCGGAATTTATCGAGGGGAAACTGGCTGAGCGCGACGAACGTCATCATAAAATGGGGGACAGCCGCTATGTGGTGGAACCCAACCTGAAGGACGGCAAGGGCGGTCTGCGCGATCTGCAGACGCTTTACTGGATTTCCAAATTCATCTATGGCGTCCATTCGGTGTCGGAAGTGGTGAAGAAAGGCGTTTTCACCAAAGAGGAATACCGCCAGTTCCAGAAAGCGGCCCGTTTCTTCTATACCGTGCGCTGCCATCTGCATTATCTGGTCGGCCGGCCCGAGGAGCGGATCACCTTTGACGTGCAGAAAACCCTGGCGGAAAAGCTTGGTTATGCCGACCGGCCCGGCTCCTCCGGGGTCGAACGGTTTATGAAGCATTATTTTCTCACCGCCAAGAATGTGGGCGATTTGACGCGGATTTTCTGCTCCTACCTGGAAGCCAAACACAAGCGCAAGCCGCGCCTGAAAATGCCGAGCTTCGGGCTCAAGAAAAAGAAGATCGACGGCTTTCCGGTGGACGGCAGCCGGATTTCGATTACCAGCGCCAAAACCATTGCCGACAATCCGGTGGAAATGATCCGCATTTTCTATGTGGCGCAGAAGTATAACCTGGATATTCACCCCCGCGCCCTGCGCCTGATCCGTCAGAATCTGAAGAAGATCGACAGGGAGGTGCGCAACGATCCGGTAGCCAACCATCTGTTCCTGGAAATTCTGACCTATCGCAAGGGGCCCGGCTCTATCCTGCGGATGATGAACGAAGCCGGTGTCTTTGGTCGGTTCATTCCCGATTTCGGCCGGGTGGTCGCCCAGATGCAGTATGACATGTACCATGTCTATACGGTGGACGAACATACCATCCGCGCCATTGAACTGCTCTCGGAAGTGGAGCAGGGGACCCTGGCCGAGGACCATCCCCTGGCCAATGAAATTATTCACAAGGTCATTTCCCGGCGTGTGCTCTATGTGGCGGTTCTGCTGCATGATATTGCCAAGGGCCGCAAAGGCGACCATTCGGTGCTGGGCGAAGAGGTGGCGCGCAAGCTTTGTCCCCGCTTCGGCCTTTCTGCGGCAGAGACGGAAACGGTGGCCTGGCTGGTGCGCTGGCACCTGCTGATGACCATGGTCGCCTTCAAACGCGACCTCAATGATCCCAAGACCATCGCCGATTTCGCCAATCAGGTGCAAAGCCCGGAACGGCTTCGGTTGCTGCTGGTGCTGACGGTGGTGGATATCCGGGCGGTCGGGCCGAAAATCTGGAATGGCTGGAAGGGGCAACTGCTCAGGGATCTCTATTATAATTCGGAAGAATATCTTCTCGGTGGCCAGATCGAAGGCAGCCACCAGCACCGCATCAGGGAGACCATCGCCGATCTCAGGAAAGGTCTGTCCAAATGGTCAGATTCGGAATTCGAAAAATTTACCGATAAATTCTATGATAGTTTCTGGCTGGCGCTGGACGACGCTCATCTGCTGCGCCTTGCCGAAACCGTGCGCGAAGCAGACGAGAAAGGCGAAACCCTGACCATTACCACCCGGTCTGACGAGTTCCGGGAAATCACCGAACTGACCATCTATACGCCGGACCATCCGGGCCTTTTTGCCCGGATCACCGGGGCTATTGCGGTGAGCGGCGCCTCCATTCAGGATGCCAAGATTTTCACCACCAAGGACGGCATGGCGCTGGATACCTTCTGGATCCAGGAAAGTGACGAGAGCGCCTTTGACGACAAAACCAAGCAGGAAAAACTGAAGCAGAACATCCGCGATACCCTGCTGGGCAAAATCCTGCCGCGGGAAGTCCTGGAGAAGCGCCGCAGTGCCAAGGTCAGCAAACGTACGGCTGTCTTTACGGTGGAACCGGTGGTGTTGATCGATAATAACGCCAGCAACACCTTCACCGTTATTGAAGTGAACGGGCTGGACCGTGTCGGCTTCCTGTATGACCTGTCGCGCACACTGATGGACCTGAAGGTGACCATCGGCAGCGCCCATATCGCCACCTACGGCGAGCGGGCCATTGCGGTGTTCTTCCTCAAGGATCTGTTCGGCCATAAAATTACCCACAAGACGAAACTGAACCAGATCGAGAAAAAATTGCTGGAAGTCTTGTCAGAGGACAAAAGCTCGGGCAGAGTGGAGCGGAAAAAAACCGATAAGAAAGTTCTGGAAGCCTCCTAAGGCCCGTGCGCCGGGGTGGCAGGGAAATGTTTCGCTCACATGTCCATTCTTAAAGCCACCGCCATTTTCGGCAGTTTTACTTTTTTAAGCCGTATTCTCGGATTTGCCCGCGATATCCTGCTGGCCTCCATCCTCGGCGCCGGCATGGTGGCGGACTGCTTCGTGGTCGCCTTCAAACTACCCAATTTTTTTCGCCGCCTGTTTGCCGAGGGGGCCTTCAGCGCGGCCTTTGTGCCCATGTTTTCCGCTACCCTGGAACAGGACGGCCGGGAAGAAGCCATTGTCTTTGCCGAGGAGGCCTTTGCCGGCCTGCTGATTGTCCTGCTGTTGCTGGTGGGGTTGATGGAACTGTTCGCCCCGGCGGTCATTTATGTACTGGCCGGCGGGTTTGTCGATGACCGGGTCAAGTTCGACCTTGCGGTGTTGCTGACCCGGATTACCTTTCCGTTTATCCTGTTTATCTCGCTGGTGTCCCTGCTGGGGGGCATATTGAATTCGCTCGGTCGTTTCGCGGAAACGGCGGCGATGCCGATCATCCTGAACATCTTCCTGATTGCCGCGCTGGTGTTTTTTGCCAATATGCTGGATACCCCGGCCCATGCGCTGGCGGTCGCCGTATCGCTGGCGGGACTGACCCAGCTTTTCTGGCTGTGGGTGGCCTGCCGCAGGGCCGGTTACCGCATCCGGCTCAAATGGCCGCATATGACCCCAAAGGTCAGGGAACTGCTCAAGATTATGGCGCCGGCGGCTTTGGGCGCCGGGGTGATCCAGATGAACCTGATGCTGGACATGATCCTGGCCTCGCACCTGCCGGACGGCTCCATGTCCTTCCTGTTTTATGCCGACCGGCTCAACCAGCTGCCGATCGGTGTGATCGGGGTGGCGCTCGGCACGGTGCTGTTGCCGATGTTGTCGCGGGAGATCGCCGCAGGCAACGGCCAGCAGGTGATCCACAGCCAGAATCGCGCCATTGAAATGGGCCTGTTCTTTACGGTTCCGGCGGCGGTGGCCTTTATCGTGGTGCCGTATGAGCTGATTCATGTGCTGCTGGAACGCAACCGCTTTACCCCGGAAGATACCGTGCAGACGGCCATGGCGCTGGCCGCCTATGCGGCCGGATTGCCGGCTTATGTGCTGGCCAAGGTCTTCAGCCCGGGATATTTCGCGCGCAAGGACACCAGGACCCCGGTGAAATTTGCTATGATCGCGCTGGTGGTCAATGTGGTGCTCAATATCGCCCTGATGATCCCGTTCAAACATGTGGGCCTGGCCCTGGCGACGGCCATTTCCGCCTGGGTCAATGTGGCGCTGCTCTGCCGTGGGCTGATGCTGCGCGGCCATTTTCATTTTGACAGCCGGGCCTTGAACCGGCTGGTGCGCTATGTGATCTGCAGCCTGTTGATGGGAGCTGTGGTCTGGTATGTCTCCACGCTGACATCACCGCTGATCGCCGGGGCGTTGGCGGAAAAAATCGCCGGAATTTCTGCTCTGGTAGTTACCGGGATCGCGACCTATATCCTGCTGGCGTTCCTGACCGGCGCGGTGCGCAGGGAGGACCTGGCGGTCCTGCGACGCCGAAAAAGCTGATCTCGTGAGCGGGCGAGGGAAAGTCTTCTTGACCCTGTAACAATATCTGTCCATAAAACCCTGACAACACGCATCGCTAACTCAGGGGCATGTCCAAAGTGACCCGAAACAGGACAACAAAGATGACCGAGACCAAATCTTCTTCAACTCATGCCAAGTCTTCCTCCACTCAAGAGCGCGTATTTTCCGGCGTACAGCCGTCCGGGAACCTGACTCTTGGCAACTATCTGGGCGCCATTCGCAACTGGGTGGGCCTGCAGCAGGATTATGAAAGCATTTTCTGCGTCGTGGATCTGCATGCCATTACCGTGTGGCAGGAGCCGGAAGTGCTGCGCAACGCGACGCGTGAGGTGGCCGCCGGCATGATCGCGTCCGGCGTGGACCCGAAGCAGTCCATCATCTTTAACCAGAGCCAGGTGCGCCAGCACGCGGAACTGGCCTGGATCTTCAATTGCGTGGCGCGGCTCGGCTGGTTGAACCGGATGACCCAGTTCAAGGAAAAAGCCGGCAAGAACAAGGAACGGGCCAGTGTCGGCCTCTATGTCTATCCCAACCTGATGGCGGCGGATATCCTGTTGTACAAGGCCACCCATGTGCCGGTCGGCGAGGACCAGAAACAGCATCTGGAGCTGACCCGGGATATCGCCCAGAAGTTCAACAGCGACTATGGGGTGGAGTTTTTCCCGGATGTGGAGCCGCTGATTCTGGGGGAGGCGACCAGGGTGATGTCGCTTCGCGACGGCACCAACAAGATGAGCAAGTCTGACCCCTCTGACATGTCGCGCATCAACCTGACCGACGACCGGGATACCATCGCCAAGAAAATCAGGAAGGCCCGCACCGACGCTGAACCATTGCCGGAAACCCCGGACGGGCTCGAAGGACGTCCGGAGGCCAAGAATCTGATCACCATTTTCGGTGCGCTGGCGGGCAAGTCTTCCGCTGAGGTCTGCAGCCAGTATGCGGGCAAGGGGTTTGCCGACTTCAAAAGGGATCTGGCCGACCTCAGCGTTGATGTCCTGGGGCCCATCACCGAAGAAATGAAGCGTCTGACCGAGGAAAAAACCTATGTGGACAGCGTGTTACGCGAGGGTGCTGACAAGGCAGCGGCCATCGCCGAACCGATCCTTCAGGAAATTCACGAAATTGTTGGTTTCTTGAAACCGTAAAATCGGTTTATTATATAAACAGATAGTGTGGGACCGGGAAAGAAAGGCAAAGTTCATGAGCAAGGTGATCAAAGGTATATTTGCACTCTGTCTTCTCGGCATGCTTTCTGCCTGCAGTCAGACATTTACTTCAAATGTGACCAGCTTCCATTCGCTGCCGCGCCCCAGCGGCGAGAAGATCGTTATCGTTCCCATGGATGACAGCCTGCAGGGAAGCCTGGAGTTCGCCACCTATGCCAACATGCTGGGCAACCAACTCGGCAAGCTGGGATATAAACCGGCCAATGGCGGCACCGCCGACCTGGTTGTCGAGCTTGATTACGGCGTCGATAACGGCAAGGTTTTTGTCCGTTCCTTCGGCGGATATTCCCCGTATGGGTACTGGGGGGGCTGGCCCTATTATGATCCGTTCTTCGACCCCTACTATGGATATGGCTACTATGGCTATTGGCCGCGCCGCTCCTGGTACTATGGTGGTTTTTACCATCGGCCGGAAGTGCAAAGCTACGTGAAATACAACCGCATTCTCAAGGTCAATATCCGGCCCAATTTCGAAGGGGCGAAAAATATCTATGAAGGGCGCGTCGAAGGGATCGGGCGCAGTAACGATCTGACGGAACTGGTTCCGCTGATGATCCAGGCCCTGTTCCAGAATTTCCCGGGTGCAAGCGGTACAACGCAAAAGGTCGTGATTGACCTGGACAAAGATAAATAAGACATAACCAGCCGGGGGAAAGGCCCATGTGGCAGAAGTTTACGGATTTCAGATACTGGATCGCGGACCATATGAGTTTTTCTGTGGTCCGCACCCTGCTGCTCGGGCTTATTGTGCTGGTTATTCTCTATTTTGTCCTGGGCGCCGTCTTTATCCACCGAATCAATGATGATCCGGAATTCAAGCCGGAGAATTATGCGAGCCAGGGGAATTCCAGCCATGCAGTCACCATAGCGGCCGCCCTTGTGGACAGGGAAGTCAACAGGAACTCATGGATCAGTAACGATCCTTTCTTCTATCCCAGTGCCCTCCTCGATAATATGGCCCATTATCAGCAGGGGATTATTTCGGTGGTTGCGCGCTTCAGTTTTGACCTGAAGGATCAGCTGGGCCGCACCCGGGGTTCCAGCATGGAGGATCCGGACCTGAAAAATGCCACCAGCGCCCTGCAGTATGCCGGGGATCAGTGGATCTGGGAGCCCTCCATATCCTTTTTCCCGGTTTCCTCGTCGGAAGCCCAGTACCGGGCCGGGCTGGCAAAACTCCGCGCCTATAACAATAAAGTGGCGGACGGCTCTGCCGTATTTGAACGCCGGACGGACAACCTCCAGGTCACCCTTGAACGTTTTGCCGTGGATATCGGGGCCTCTTCGGCCATTATCGACCGGCATATCCGCGAGGGGTTCGGCTGCATGTTTGATATCGAGGCCGATGACGTTTTTTATAATGTGAAGGGGCAGGCCTACGCCTATTATATGATCCTGCAGGGGCTGCGTCAGGATTTTGACCAGATCATCACCGATCGCGAACTTACAAACACCTGGGATGAGATGGAAAAAAGCCTGCTGGCGATTATCGCCCTGGACCCGACGGTGGTGTCCAACTGCTCTCCGGATGCCATGTTCCTGCCCAATCATCTGGCCGCTCAGGGCTTCTATCTGCTTCGGGCCCGGACCCAGCTCAAGGAGCTGACCAACATCCTGCAGAAATAATTCCTGTTGCCAATGCCTCCTTGCGGGTGGCACAATATGTCGAAAGTTAATCATACCGGGATCGGAAGTAATGGCCCTGACGGACCGCAAATGGAAGTTTCTGGTGATCGCTGACGATACACCTGAGTTCAAGAAAGTTCTTCGCCTCGCTGCTTTGCGGGCATCAAAGGTGGGCGGCAGTGTAGTCATGCTGCACATTATTCCCCCTGCCGATTTCCAGCACTGGGTCAGTGTCCGCGAGCTGATGGAAGAAGAGGCGCGTCAGGAAGCGGAAGGGATGATGAATGGTTTTGCCCGGGACGTTGAAGTCCTGTCCGGTATGACGCCCGAACTTGTTATACGCTCCGGCGATCCCAAGGATGTCATCGTTGACTATATCAGGGAAGATATGGACGTCCACCTCCTGGTGCTTGGCGCTGACGTCGGCGGGGATCCCGGGCCCCTGATCCGGATTTTTCGCGAGGAACTGCTGGATGTTTGTCATATGCCGGTGCTTGTGGTGCCCGGCAACATGACGGACGAGGAAATCGACAAATTCGTCTAAGTTATTGTTTTCCGGGGATATTGGCTTCGGCAATTGCGGGCAGGAATTTAGCGGCCAGTCGGTCAACCAGGTCTTTGTGTTTTCTGTTGACGACGTGAAAGCCAGGGTACTCTATGTAATTTTCCCTGATCAGGACCAGGTCACTCATATCAACACCTTTCTTTTGCAGACGATTGAGCTCAACCTTTGGCAGCAGTATCAGTCGCACTCTGCCGTTCCGGAGCAATTTCAGCATATGGGCTCCGTCATCCGTGCCGATGGAGGCCGGATTTTTGACCATTTTTTCGATCAACAGGGAGTTTCGCGGGTAGGCGACAGCTATGTTTTCATCCGCAAGCAGTATTTCCGGTTCAGGTGGCGGTACATCAGGGCGTTTTATGCCGTAAAGGTCGATTTTTATGGTTATCAACCGCACCGGAATGAGGATCAGGTTTTGATAGTGCTCTATCACAGATGTCGTACGAACCAGGTCGGCATCCAGGATGCCCCTGTCCACCATGGCGATGCACCTGTTGGCCGGCAGGATATGCCAGTGGACATCATAGCCGAATTCCCTGTAAGATTTTTCAACGATATCCCGAAGGCCAACACTGTACGTGAGTTCCAGGGGAGTGCAGATATCGAACGGTTTCCCAGCAGTTTCAGAATTTACCGCCCGTATTGAAAAAGCCTGCAGGATCAATGTAAGACTGATGATCCACGCCATTTTGCGGTAAAGTGAAATAGCACCCGAAACTTTTATCATACGTCATCATATAAGAATATGACAATCTATGCGAGTGAATAGTGTATGGTAAATCCACTATTCAGGTTAGTCCGGTGTTTCCAGCCTTTGACGGAAACCCTTGGCCAGTTCCGCGGCAAGGCCTTCGTGTTTGCGGTTCAGAATGTGATGGCCGGGGATTCTAATATAGGCCTTTTGTATCTGATAAAGGCCGGTCATGGCTTTTCCGTTGTTCTCCATCTTTTCGGCCTCTGTCGCACTAATCAAAATGTAATCAACCCGGCCTTTCCGGAGCAGGGCAATCATCTGATCCGCACTGTCGGCGCCCAGCGTGCTGTGACTTGCCGCCATATTCCTGACATGGAGAAGATGGGAGGGGTAGGCAACACGATACCGGTGATCCGAAAGCAGTGTTTGCGGATCCGGGACAGGGTCGTCCGGCGGCGCCAGGCTGTAGAGATTTACGTCAGCGGAGAAAAGTTGCACGGGAACTGAAACCAGGTTGGGGTATTTTGTCGTAACGACCGGGCTCCTGCCGATGTCCGCATCAAGAATGCCCTGGCTGACCATCATGACGCAGCGGTTAACCGGCAGGACATGCCATTCAATTGTCAGGTTCAGGTCCTGATAAGACTGTGAGATCAGGGCCTTAAGTTCTTCGGCGTAATAGAGTTCGAGGGGAATGCAGATACGGATATTCTCGCGCGAACTGTTTGTCTCTTCCGCCATGGCGCACACCACAGAAAACGGAAGACTTAGGAAGAAGACTATGATGTTTCGGCAAAAACGCATTATTCAGTCCCGAATCCCGGATCAGACAAGATACATATATAGCATAGTATTTGTTAACAAAAGACCGAAAGATACTTGATTTTCGGCCGTT
Organism: Emcibacter nanhaiensis; assembly: GCF_006385175.1. Taxonomy (NCBI): domain Bacteria; kingdom Pseudomonadati; phylum Pseudomonadota; class Alphaproteobacteria; order Emcibacterales; family Emcibacteraceae; genus Emcibacter; species Emcibacter nanhaiensis. The sequence continues at coordinate 46,734 of NZ_VFIY01000010.1, read as the reverse complement.
CCCTTGCCATTTAAGAGAAAACAAACTCAGGGTATAATAATGTTTATTCAGACAGAGCAGACGCCGAATCCGGCTACGTTAAAGTTCCTGCCGGGCGAGACCGTGCTGGAACAGGGAACGGCAAACTTTACACGTGTGGAGGATGCCGCCGGTTCACCACTGGCAAAGGCCTTGTTTGCCGTTGACGGTGTGGCAGGTGTATTTTTCGGCTATGACTTTATCACCATTACCAGCGATGGACGGGACTGGGCTGAACTCAAGCCCGTGATCCTCGGTACAATCATGGAGCATTTCACCGCCGGGCTTCCGGTGATGGAAAAAGTGGCGGCAGAAGTGCCCGAGAGCAGCGGGGAAGACGATGAGATCGTCACTCAGATCAAGGAACTGCTTGAAACCCGGGTACGGCCGGCGGTCGCACGGGACGGCGGCGATATTGTATTCCATGCGTTTAGCGACGGCATTGTCTATCTGCATATGCAGGGTGCCTGTGCCGGGTGTCCCAGTTCAACGGCGACCCTGAAATACGGCATTCAGAATCTTCTGAAACACTATATTCCCGAAGTGGAAAGCGTCGAAGCCGTCTGACCGCCTGGTCAGTTCGAAGGCTCAGTTTGCCGGTTCGGTCCCGCCCGGCACAAAGAAGGGCAGGCCGAACCAGTACCAGCGCCCGCCGGGCCCCGGCATGGTGCAGTTCACCCTGCTGCGCCCCTTGGGAAAAGGCTTGTCAAACCGGATCTCCACCCGGTTCCCCCCGATCAGTTTTAGTTCCGCGGCTTTGTCCAGATGGGAAGGGAAGCAACTCATGGCGGAAAGTCCCCGGACGGATTTATCGACGGTAAAGCCGATCAGGGGCGGGTTTGTTGTTACAGTGGGGTCGGTGGGAAGGATGTCCCGCACCGGCAATGCCCGGGAATTGGAGATCAGCCGGAACCTACTGAGCGTGGCATATTTTTCGTTGAAGGCAAAACGCGGCAGGGCGAAAATGTCGAGCCGGCTGCTGGCGGTGCCGGAATGCTGGCCGAACCCGGCTTTCAGGCCGAGCGAGCGGGCCAGTTCTTCGATTTCCGCACTATATTCGCCGAACGGGTAGGCCAAAATGTCGGGGACATAGCCAAGTTCCGCTTTATAACGCGCCGACGCGGTTTCCAGGTCCTGTTTGACCTGTCCGGGCGTCATGCGCAACAGATGCTCGTGGCTATGGCCGTGATGGCCGATGCTGACCAGGGGATCCTGGTTCATTTCCCGGATCTGGTCCCAGGTCATATAGCCGTCCACCTTCAGGTCAACCGGCTCGCTCGAGGTGAACAGGGTGAAGGGGAAACCTGCTTCGCGGAGGATCGGCCAGGCGTTTTCATAGATGGAGAGATAGGCATCGTCTATGGTGATGGCGACCGTTCGCGTCGGCAGGGGAGTCTTGTTCTCGAAGGCCTCTATAATCTCGGATAGCGGCACCACATTATATTTTTCCTGTTTCAGTTCTTCGATATGGGCCCGGAACTGCTCGAGAGTGATGTTGGTGCTCGGATATTTGTCTTCGCCAAAGCGGTGGTACATGATGACGACCGCGGAGTCCTCGGTTTCCTCTGCCAACGCGGCGAAGGAGCAAAGAAATATGTAAATTCCCACGAGGACGGGAGCCAGCAATTTACGAAAGAGAGATGCGCCTGTCATGTCAACCCTGGTTACTGCCTGAAAACACTATCTGAGTTATTTTAGCGGGGAGTATATACAGGTTTGTACAAAAAGGGAATTCCCCCCAGACAGTTGCCGGATGACGGCTGCAGCGCCAAGAGGGGCAAGGGCGAAGAAAGTCAAAATAGTCGTTTCCAAGCCAGACGGCGATTTGTATATTCTACTCCTATACAAGACAATCAAACCGTACACGTAAAAGGGTATAACGATGACAGATCAAATTCTCTCTGACAGGGACCTGGACGTAATTTTTCGCGAGGCCCGTTCCTTCAAGGGATGGCAGGACCGCCCTGTTTCAGACGTCACGATCCGGGCGATTTATGATCTGCTGCGCTGGGGACCGACGGCGTTCAACGCTTCTCCGGCCCGTTTTGTCATGGTGCAGAGTGAAGAGGCCAAGGCGAAGCTTGCGGGTTGCGCGATTGACAGCAACAAGGACAAAATCCTCACGGCGCCCTTTACCGTTGTGGTCGGATATGATCTGGATTTCCCGCAAACCCTGCCGGATCTTTTCAAACTTTATCCCGGTGTGGAGAAACTGTTTGACGGTAACGAGGGGCTGACCCGGGAAACGGCATTCCGCAATTCCAGCCTGCAGGGCGGCTATTTGATGATTGCGGCCAGAGCGCTGGGGCTTGACTGCTGTCCCATGTCCGGCTTTGATCCGGCAGCGGTGGAAAAGGCTTTTTTTGATGGCAGCAATGTCAAGGTGAACTTCCTCTGTTCCATGGGGTATGGCGACAAGGACAGCCTTCCGCCGCGTCAGGAGCGGCTGACGTTTGACCAGGCCTGCAAGATTGTCTGAGCGCGTTGTAATCATTTCCGGTACGACTTCGAGGCGGCGGTTATATGAATATTCTGGCCATTGATACCGCCCTGGGGGCCTGTTCCGCGGCCCTGCTGGTGGACGGAAATATTGTTGCCTGGCGCTATGAAGATCGTATGCGCGGCCATGCGGAACGCCTGTTGCCCATGGTGGAGGAAGTGTTGCAGGACGCCGGCCTGCCGAAATCGGACCTCCAGGGGATTGCCTGCACCCGGGGGCCGGGAACCTTTACCGGCGTTCGCATCGGATTGTCCGCCGCCAAGGGCTTGTGTCTGGCCCTGGATATTCCGCTGGCGGGCTTTACCACCCTGGAAGTCGTCGCCCACAATGTCATCGGCTGCGACGACGTGAGTGAGGGCCCGCTCTGCGTGGCCCATGACGCCCGGCGCGGCGAAGTTTATTTCCAGCAGTTCACGTTTTCGGGTGGGGACATCAGTGCCGGCTCGGAAGCGAAGGCAGTCCCTCTGGACAACATCCGCGAGGAACTGCCTGCCGGGAAGTGTAACCTGATCGGGACCGGCGTGGACCTGGTGCTGGATAACATCCCGGAAGAAGAAAGCGGCCATATTCATGTGCCGGGGGTGAACGGGCAACCGGACGCCCGGGTGATGGCTGTCATGGCGGCAAAGAATCCGGACCGGTTTGAAAAGGAACGGGGGATCGCTCCGCTGTATCTGCGGGCGCCGGATGCGGTCATGCCCAAGGTCGTGCCGCTTCCTTTCCAGGAAAACAAATGACCGGGAAAGACCTGTCCTTCCATGTTTGCGGTGTGGAAACTGCCTCCCTTCTGGCTGAACTTCACGGCCTCGGGTTCGAACACACGCCCGAGAGGGCCTGGAGCATCGAGGAATTCAACACTCTTCTCGCGATGCCGGGGGTCTTCGGGCTTGTCGCCATGCTTGGAGATGATCCGGCCGGTTTCCTCCTCGTCCGCCAAGTGGTGGATGAAGCGGAAATCCTCACCATCACGGTCAGGCCTGATTATCGACGTCAGGGGCTGGCCGGTCGCCTGCTTGGCCAGCTAAAGGCGATGTTGCGCGACGGCGGCAAAACAGAAAAACTTTTTCTGGAGGTGCGCGAAGACAACAAGGCCGCCCGGGCACTATACACCAGGCAGGGGTTTGAAAAGATCGGCCTCAGGGAAAACTATTACAGTGGACAGAATGGAGGGGCGCTCGACGCCATTCTGATGGCCTGTACACTTAGCTGATATTCAATATCTCCAACCGCATTGTCAATTTTGAAACAGGGTTAACACAAACTTGAAAAACACTGGTGCCGGATGATAGAATGTGTATATTTTACGCATATCTAGCGTATTATAATTAAACAACTCAGGGCATATAATGACGTCAGAAATCGAAAATCTTTGTATCGAAAAGGGCATGAGAATGACCGACCAGCGCAGGATTATTGCGCAGGTTCTGTCTGAGGCTGAAGATCATCCGGATGTAGAGGAGGTATACCGCCGTTCTGTAGATATTGATCCCCACATCAGTATTGCTACGGTTTACCGGACGGTGCGCCTGTTTGAGGAAGCCGGCATTCTCGAGCGCCATGACTTTCGCGACGGCCGGTCGCGCTACGAGCCGGTGCCTGATGTACATCATGATCACCTGATCGATATCGAAACCGGTGAAGTTGTCGAGTTCAACGAAAAAGAGATCGAAGCTCTTCAGGAAGCAATTGCCAAAAAACTGGGATACAAGCTGGTTGACCATCGGCTCGAGCTGTATGGCATAAAGATCAAGTAGGCTTGAAAAACTGGTAATTGTCTCCATCTGATGCTATAGACGCTGCCTTGCAGGCTTCTGCAGGGCATTATCTTATGCAATGATGAAAATTTTAAACGGAATTGAATGCGGACATATTTCAGGATCGTAAAAGCGCTGTTTTATCTGACTGTCCTTTTGCCGCCGACTATCCTCGTTAAAAAGATAAAGTTTCCCGGATATAAGATCTGGCCCCACTGGGTGCATGGGAACCTGTGTCGTGCATTCAATGTCCGTATCACTACCGAGGGCAAGCCCCACGAAGGGTCGACGACCCTGTTCGTCTCCAACCATGTTTCCTGGCTTGATATCCTGGTGCTGGGCAAGGTCATCAAGGGCGCCTGTTTTATTGCCAAGAAGGAAATGGCAGGCTGGCCTGTCCTGGGATATCTGGCCGGCCTGCAGCGGACCATTTTCATTGACCGTTCCCGCCGCTCCGATGCGAAAAACCAGAAACAGGAACTGCATGAGCGGATGAAGGAAGGGGACAGCCTGATCTTGTTCCCCGAGGGGACGACCGGGGACGGCACCCGGGTCCTGCCGTTCAAAAGCGCCCTGTTCGGGGTGACGGAAAAGGTCATGGATCTGCACGTGGACGAACAGGGCCATGTGGACGACCTGATGGTGCAGCCGGTGACCATCGTTTATCGCCGGATCAACAATATGCCGGTCAATCGCAGCAGCCTGTTCAAAATCGCCTGGATCGGCGACATGGAGCTGGCGCCGCATCTGATGAGTTTCCTGCGGCTGCTCAAGGTGGAAGTGGAGGTTCATTTCCACAAGCCGGTATCGCGCAACCTGTTCAAGACCCGCAAGGAACTGGCCACCTATTGCCACCGTACGGTGGAAAAGAGACTGCAGGATTGTCTGCGCGGGCGCCGGCACGAGCTGTCCCGCACTTCAAAAGTTGACTCCTGACAGCACAATGGTAGATTGCGCGCGCATTTAAAGGCGCTTTTTGATACACTCTGGCCAAAATCGAACCAAGGTGCCGGGGATACAGGTATTTCCAGATGGACAAGACGAATACAAAGAAATTTTATATCAAGACCTACGGCTGCCAGATGAATGTCTATGATACGGAACGTATGGTGGACGTGATGGCGCACGAGGGCTATGCGGTGACCGAAAGCCCCGACGAGGCGGATCTTGTCGTACTCAACACCTGCCATATCCGGGAAAAGGCGGCGGAAAAGGTCTATTCCGATATCGGCCGCCTGCGCGCCATGAAAGAGAAGAAGGCGGACGACGGCAAGGATATGGTGCTGGCGGTGGGCGGCTGTGTGGCCCAGGCCGAAGGTGACCAGATCATGAAGCGGGCCCCCGTGGTGGACATGGTGTTCGGGCCGCAGACCTATCACCGCCTGCCGGACATGGTCAAGCAGGCAACCTCACAGAAAGCCGTCGGCGAAAAGCCGCGCATCCTGGACACCGATCTGTCGGTCGACGAAAAATTCGAAAGCCTGGGCAAGAAAGACGTGGAGCAGAAAACCTCTGCCTTCCTGACTGTCCAGGAAGGCTGCGACAAATTCTGCACCTATTGCGTGGTGCCCTATACCCGCGGCGCCGAATTCTCCCGCAACATCGAGGATGTGATGACCGACGCCCGCAAGCTGGCCGAAGCCGGCGTGGTGGAAGTGACCTTGCTGGGCCAGAATGTGAACGCCTACCACGGGGTGGGCGAGAACGGCGAGGAATGGTCGCTGGCCCGTCTGATCCGGGAACTGGCCCGGGACCCGGGCTTCCAGCGCATCCGCTACACCACCTCCCATCCGTCCGACATGACCGAGGAGCTGATCCGGGTCCATGCCGAGGTGGAACAATGCATGCCCTATCTGCATCTGCCGGTGCAGGCCGGCTCCGACCGGATTCTCAAGGCCATGAACCGGCATCATACAGCGGACAGTTACCGGAAAATTATCGAGGACCTGCGCAAGGCGCGTCCGGAAATCGCCCTCTCCGGCGACTTCATTGTTGGTTTCCCGGGGGAGACCGACGAGGAATTCCAGGAAACCATGCAACTGGTCCGGGACATCGGTTATGCCCAGGCTTACAGCTTCAAATACAGCGCCCGTCCGGGCACCCCGGCGGCGACCATGGAAGATCAGGTGCCGGAAGAGGTCAAGGCAGCCCGTCTTGCCGAACTGCAGGCGGAACTGAGCCGCCAGCAGGTGGCCTTTAACGAGGGCACGGTGGGACAGGTCCTGCCGGTGCTGCTGGAACGGCGCGGCAAGGGAGCCGGCCAGCTGGTCGGCCGCAGCCCCTATATGCAGGCGGTGCATGTGACCCTGGGCGACGACAGTCTGCTGGACCGGTACTTCGGCCGCATCGTTGATGTGGAAATACTGTCCGCCGGGCCCCACAGCCTGAAGGGCCAGATTATTGAAGAGGCGGCGCCGGTCGCCGCCAGGGGGTAGGGATCATGGCACGGGACAATAACGGCATCAGTGAAGAAATCATCCTCGAGTTCGAGGACAATCGCCTGCTCGCCCTGCTGTGCGGCGAGCATAACGTGCATCTGTCCCGTATCGAGCAGAAGCTGGGCGTGACCCTGATCGGCCGCGGCAATCTGATTTCCATCATCGGCGGAATCGAGGTTACTGACCTGGCCCGCTCCGTGCTGCTCAGGCTCTATGAACAGCTGGAACGGGGGCAGGATGTGAGTATGGCCGAGGTGGACGGGGCGATCCGGCTGGCCTATGTTACCGAAAGCCCGGCCGATGAGAGCCTGCTGCTGAAAAAGCGCGAAAGCGAAAACGAGATCGTGATCCGCACCCGCAAGACGGTGCTGAGCCCGCGTAGCGCCAACCAGGCCAAATATATCGAGGCCCTGCGTGACCGGGAAATGACTTTCGGCCTCGGCCCGGCCGGTACCGGCAAGACCTTCCTGGCGGTGGCCATGGCCACATCCTTCCTGCTGGAAGGCCGGGTGGAAAAGATTATCCTGTCCCGTCCGGCAGTGGAAGCCGGGGAAAAACTGGGTTTCCTGCCCGGCGACATGCGGGAAAAGGTCGATCCTTACCTGACGCCGCTGTTTGATGCCTTGGGCCAGATGATTTCCCGGGAGCAGACCGAACGGCGGATCGAACGCGGCGACATCGAGATCGCGCCGCTGGCGTTTATGCGCGGCCGCACCCTGTCCAATGCTTTCGTCATCCTGGATGAAGCCCAGAATACCACCCCCATGCAGATGAAGATGTTCCTGACCCGCTTTGGGGAAAATTGCCGCATGGTGGTTTGTGGTGACCCCTCGCAGGTGGATCTGCCGGACGGTTCCCGTTCCGGCCTGGCCGATGCGCTGGACATCCTGCCGCGGATACAGGATATCGCCTTTGTCAATTTCACCGCTGCCGATGTGGTGCGCCATCCTCTGGTGGGCAAGATTGTTGATGCCTATGACCGGAAAGACGCGCAAAAGAAAAAGCGATGAGCGCAGCCGATATCCAGCTGGACATTAATCAGGAAGAGCCGGCCTGGAGCCAAGAGCTGCCGGGGGCAGAAGGCCTGATCCGCACGGTGCTGGAAAAAATCATGTCCGACAGCCCGGAAGGGGTGGTGTTGAACCGCTTTCCCCATCTTGAACTGAGCGTTCTGCTGACCAACGACGAAAATATCCGGGTCCTGAACCGGGACTACCGCGGCAAGGACAAACCGACCAATGTGCTGTCCTTCCCGGCGCTGTCTGACGAGGAGCTGGACGCCTGGTTTCATGCTGGTCAGGACCTGCCCGACTATCCGGTGTCGCTCGGCGATATCATCCTGGCCCTTGAAACTGTGCAAAATGAAGCCATATCTTCCGGCAAAAGTCTGGAAAATCACTTCTGCCATCTGATTGTTCACGGATTGTTACATCTTTTGGGATATGACCATATGAATGACGCCGAAGCAGAGGAGATGGAAGGGCTGGAAAAGGCGATCCTCGGCACTTTAGGGATTGACGACCCCTATGGCGAGATGTCAACCTAACTGGACAAATTTGAGATATTTGCTCAAAGAACGGGAAAATGAACCTACAAAACGGCACGATCGGGGAAAAGGCGGAAGCCGAACCGTCCTCGAGTAACAAGGGTGGTTTCTGGAGCTGGTTGAAAAAGCTCGTAACCACCCGAAATGGCGACGCCTCCCTCAAGGAAAGCCTCGAAGAGGTGATTGAGGAATTTGAGGCGGAAGATTCCTCCCTCAGGGAAGAAGAACGCTCCATCATCAAAAATACACTGGCCTTTGGCGACAAGCGCGTGGACGAAATCATGGTGCCGCGGGCGGATATTATTGCCGTCGAGGCCTCCACCGGGTTCGAGGAACTGATGCAGGTCTTTCGCCAGGCCAGCACGTCCAGGCTGCCGGTTTACCGGGAAAGTCTTGATGAAGTCATCGCCATGGTACATATCAAGGATGTCTTCAAGGCCTTTGCCTCCCGCGAAGCGGAAGACGGTGAGTTGCCGCCGCTGAAAAGCCTGCACCGGCCAATCCTGTTTGTCCCGCCCAGCATGCGGCTGATGGATATTTTGGTCAAGATGCAGGCCACCCATATCCACATGGCGCTGGTGGTGGATGAATATGGCGGCACCGACGGTCTTGTCACCATTGAGGACCTGGTGGAGCAGATTGTCGGCGATATCGAAGACGAGCATGACATCGTCGCGGAAGAACTTCTTTCCGAGCTGCCGGGCGGTCGGCTCAGGGCGGACGCTCGCCTGACCATTGAGGAGCTTGAGGACCTGCTCAGTCTGGACCTGCTGCCGGACGAGCAGGATGATGACGTGGATACCCTCGGCGGCCTGGTCTTCACCCTGGCCGGCAGCATTCCCCATGTCGGGGAAATTGTCGAACATGACAACGGTCTTCGCTTTGAAATTATCGAAGGCGATGAACGCCGGATAAAAACCATCTTGATCCATCGGCCAAAGCCTGAAACTATGCCACCAAACAATCAGGCAGCTGGCGGGGATTCAGGAAATGGTGATTGAGAAGGCAGAAACAGCAAAGACCGCAGGCCATATCCTTCTGGAAAAGATTGTAGAGTGGACCAGGCAGCGCAGTTCCCTGCAACTGGTTCTGCTTTCTTTTGCCGCCGGCCTCCTTTCTGCGCTGTCATTTGCCCCCTTTTACGCCCTGCCGCTGCTGTGGATCAGCTATCCTTTCCTCTGTCTGGCGCTGCGCGATCAGAAAAAAAAGAGTGAGGCTTTTGCCGTCGCCTGGTGGTTCGGGTTCGGTCAGTTTTTCATGGGCTTTCTCTGGATCGCCAACAGCTTCTACCTGCAGGATGATGTGCCGGGCTGGATGGGGTATTTCGCGGTCGGCAGCCTGGCGGGCATGCTGGCGATCTACAGCGGTCTTGTCGGACTTGTGATGAATCTGTTCTGGCGCCGGTTTGACAGGAAACGAGCCCTGTTGCCGTCGCTTCTGGTTTTTGCAGGGCTGTGGAACCTGTCCGAATGGGCGCGGGGACATTTCTTCACCGGCTTTCCCTGGAACCTGTCCGGCTATGCCTGGGGGTTTTCCGACAGCATGCTGCAGTCCGCCAGTCTCTGGGGAATTTACGGGCTGGGGCCGGTGACGATGCTGTTTGCGCTGGCGCCGCTGGTGTTTCTCGCATTGTCCGGGGATCGGGCAAAGATGTTCCTGGCCGCAGGGATTTATGTCCTGGTGTTTGCGGGGCTCTTTTTCTTTGGCGAGCAGCGGCTACAGCAGGAAACAAACTATGTCGAAGATGTGGGATTGAGACTGGTCCAGCCCAATATCAACCAGCGGGACAAATGGGCACGGGACAAGAGGGCGGATAATTTCCTCGACTATCTGGCCATGAGCGACCGCCGGGGCAAGGATGGCATCACCCATATCATCTGGCCGGAGACGGCGGTGATTTACTTCCTCGACCAGGAGCCGTCGCGTCGCTACCTGATCGCCGACATGCTGGGCGACGATGGCGTGCTGCTGACCGGCTTCCCGCGGCGCGAATGGGACCGGGACGGGATGAAAATCTACAACTCTTTTATCGCCATCGACAGCAGCGGCCAGATCGGGGCGCTGCATGACAAAACGCACCTGGTGCCTTTCGGGGAATATATTCCGGCATTTTTCAGGGTATTGCTGCGGGCGATCGGGTTCGAACGGGCCGTCGGCGGGCTTGACTACAGTCCCGGGCCGGGGCAGTTGACCCAGTATATCCCCGGCACACCGCCCTTTGGCGTACTTGTCTGCTACGAAATCATTTTTCCCGGTGAGGTGGTCGACCCGCAGAACCGGCCGGACTGGCTGCTGAATATTACCAATGATGCCTGGTATGGCACCATGACCGGACCCTACCAGCATTTTCTGCAAACCCGGGTCAGGGCCATAGAAGAAGGCCTGCCGGTGGTAAGGTCGGCCGGAACGGGGATCTCTGCGGTGATTGATTCCTATGGGCGCGTCATAAAAAGCATTGATCTTCAAAAGCGTGGTGTAATCGACCAGATGTTGCCAAAAAAACTAGTGAATCTCACCTATTATGCGCGTTTCGGTGATATCATCTTTGTAATTGCAACGCTGATTATTATAATGATCGGAACAGTTGCAGCCAGACGTTGGAGCTCGTTGTAAACTGCAGCATATAAGTTAATACTTGACCTTAATATTATTCGTTACTAAAAAATAAGCTGCAGTGCGTGGGGTCGGATCTAGTTAGAGTAACCTTTTGATTTGGAAAAAAATATGAATAAACCTGTTCCTAATCCTGTAGATGTACATGTAGGTTCACGTGTAAGACTTCGCAGAACACTCCTCGGAATGAGTCAGGAAAAATTGGGCAAAGCGCTCGGCCTCACCTTCCAACAGATCCAGAAATATGAACGTGGCGCGAACCGCATCGGTTCCAGCCGTCTTTTTCAGCTTTCCCAGATTCTTGACGTACCTGTATCCTTTTTCTTTGATGACATGCCTGATGATGTGGCGTCAGGCCAGGGCAGCAAAGACAAGGAAGCGCAAACTTTTGAAGCAGACCAGATGTCCCGCAGGGAAACTCTGGAGCTTGTTCGCGCCTATTACAAGATATCCGATCCGGCTGTACGCAAAAAGGCGTTTGAATTGGTCAAGGCCCTTGGAAACTCGGCTTTGGCGGAAGATTGACCTTCATATTTTCTGCGCGTCGCAGTTGAAACGGGCAGCCCGGCTAAGATCGTTCCGAAAAGATGGCACAGTCCTTCCTGTATAGAATAATGACACGGGAGGAATGGGCCGTCTTTCGCTCTCAAGGAAGTTTTGCCGGTTCCTCCCTCGACCAGTCGAGCGGATATATTCATCTTTCAAGTGCTGCGCAGGTGCCCGGCACCCTGGAAAAATACTTTCACGGCCGCAAAGACCTGGTCCTGCTTTCCCTGGATCAGCAAAAACTTGTGCCCGGTTTCCTGAAATGGGAAATTTCGCGGGACAATGAAAAATTTCCCCATTATTATGCCGACCTGCCCCTGGGGGGCGTGGTTCGGGTCGACGACCTGGAACTGGAACAAAACGGTAGGCATATCATTCCGCTCTGAGGACATAAATGGATTTATATTCGCTGGCAAAACCCTTGTTTTTTGCCTTCTCGCCGGAAACCGCCCATGGCCTTTCCATTAAACTGTTGAAAGCCGGGCTGGTCCCCTCATCACATGAAAAGGACGATGACGCCCTGCGGGTCAAGCTCTGGGGATTGGAGTTTCCCAATCCTGTAGGCCTTGCTGCGGGGTTCGACAAGAATGCGGAAGTTGCCGACGCCATGCTGGCCCAGGGCTTTGGCTTCGTGGAAACAGGAACCGTAACCCCGCGGCCGCAGCCGGGAAATGAAAAGCCGCGTATCTTCCGGTTGGAGGAAGACCAGGCTGTCATCAATCGTCTGGGGTTTAACAACCGTGGCCTGGAAGCCTATGCCATCCGTCTGGCCCGCCGCCGCGAGCTGGACAAGAGAGGAATTGTCGGGGCCAATATCGGGGCCAACAAGGACAGCGAGGATCCGATCCAGGACTATGTGACCGGTCTGGACCGTTTGCTGGGCCTGGCGGACTATTTTACCGTCAATATCTCTTCTCCCAATACGCCCGGCCTCAGGAAGCTGCAGGGCAGGGCGGCCCTGGATGAACTCCTGTCCAGGCTGCTGGAGACCCGGGAGGCTGCCACCAGCCGGTTCAGGATCATGCCGCCGTTGCTGGTCAAGATCGCGCCTGACCTGGATGAGAATGAGAAACGGGATATTGCCGAAATAATCGTCAAGCATAATATCGACGGCCTGATCGTCAGCAACACCACGGTGGGACTGCGCGATACACTGCAGTCATCGCAACGGGAGGAGAGCGGCGGGCTCAGCGGTCAGCCCCTGTTCGACTTTTCAACGGGCGTCCTCGCGGATATGTACCGGCTGACCGAAGGGAAGGTCCCGTTGGTCGGGGTCGGCGGTATCAGCAACGGCCGTCAGGCTTATGAGAAAATCAGGGCCGGCGCTTCATTGGTGCAGCTTTATTCCGCGCTGGTGTATCACGGGCCGGGGCTGGTCCGGTCCATCAAGAAGGAATTGCGCGACTGTCTTTATGAAGACGGATATTCGGAAATATCACAGGCGGTCGGGGCAGCCCACAAGTAGAGGGCTGCCGGTAATTCAGTGGCGGATCAGTCGTCGCCGTCTTTCATCATGGACTGCAGGTAGTTCTGTTCGCCAACCTTGTCCATCAGGCTGAGGTTGGTTTCCAGCCAGTCCACATGCTCTTCCTCGGATTCCAGGATGTCTTCCAGCAATTCCCGGCTGATGTAATCCTTGACGGATTCGCAATAGGGAATGGCTTCCCGCAGGTCCTTCATGGCGTCCATTTCCAAGGCCAGGTCGCCTTCAAAGATTTCCCGGACATTTTCACCGATTCGCAGCGTATTGAGGCTTTGCAGGTTGGGCAGACCTTCCAGGAACAGGATGCGTTTGGTCAGCTCATCCGCATGTTTCATCTCGTCGATGGATTCTTCATACTCATGCTCTTCAAGACCCTTGAGGCCCCAGTCGCCGAGCATGCGGGAATGCAGAAAATACTGATTAATAGCGGTGAGTTCGTTTTTGAGAATTTTATTGAGATATTCGATGACTTTTTTGTCGCCCTGCATTGTTTTCTCCTGCGCATGGTGGTTGGAGCCAGTGTACAGTGGCGGGATTATTCAGTCAATCTATTGATATTACATGATTTTTTATACTAATAATGAAAAACATTAGCAGCCGGGGCCGGTGTGATCAGGCCACCTGGCAGGGGCGGGCTTCCTCTTCGAGAACGTCCAAAGCCTTGCACGTACACTGACCGCACTGAACCTCCACTCCCATGCTTTCATAGAAGTCGGAAATGTGGGTATCCGGTGCGCAGTTCCTGGCGGCCTGGCGCACGGTGGATTCTTTCAGAGCGTTACAAATGCAGATATACATCTCGAGTCTCCCAAACCATCGAAGAAAATATGATGTAATTAATAATTATTGTCAACTAAAATAATAATCACTCTCAATAGCCATTTCATTGATCTGCGTCAGCCGGGGTGGATTTTTATTTTCTTTCAGCTATATAAGGAAAAACAGCAGGAGGAAAAAATGACAGTAACCATCTATCACAATCCCCGTTGCAGCAAGTCCCGCCAGACCCTGGCGCTGCTGGAGGAGAAGGGAATCGCGCCGGAAGTGGTGGAGTATCTCAAGGATGTCCCCACCAAGGCACAGCTTGCCGATATTCTGAAGATGCTGGGCATGTCTTCAGCCCGCGATTTGATGCGCAAGAAGGAAGCGGAATATAAGGACAATGGTCTGGATGACGACAGCCTGAGCGAAGACCAGCTGCTGGACGCCTTGGTCAAGCATCCCAAGCTGATCGAGCGTCCCATCGTGATCAAGGGCGGCAAGGCGGCAATCGGCCGTCCGCCGGAAGCCGTGCTGGACGTCCTGTAGGGTCTAAAAAGATCAGCTGGAAAGGCCGCCCCTGGAGGCGGCTTTTTCTATGTCCGGGTAATGCCGGATCAGGGTCAGCGCCCGCATCACCATGAAGGCGGTGTAGCTGAACCACAGGCCGTGGTTTTCCCACAGCGGCAAAGTGATTGCCAGGCACAGGGCGTAAAACAGCACCGACAGGATCATGCCGTTGCGCATATGGGCGCCGGCGGTAGCGCCGATGAAAATGCCGTCGAACAGAAAACTCCACACCGAGAACAGCGGCAGCAAAATCAGCCACCACAGATAATGGCGGGCCTCGAGCCGGATGGTGTCCAGATCCGTGAGCAGGGCGACGATGCCCGAGCCCAGCAGGGCATAGAGCAGGGCATAGGCGAGGGCGGCATAAAGAGCGAATTTGCCGGAGACCAGGGCCGCCCGGCGCAGGGCGTTGGGGTTCTTGCGGCCGGTGGCCTTGCCGACCAGGATTTCCGCCGCCTGGGCGAAGCCGTCAAGGCCGTAGGAGGTCAGCATCTGCAGTTCCATCAGGATGGCATTGGCGGCGAGGATGGCGCTGCCGTATCGTGATCCGAGGATGGTGAAGCTGGCCATGGCGGCCATCAGGCACAGGGTGCGGATGAAAATATCCAGGTTCAGTTTCAGCAGGCGGGTCAGGCCGTCACTATTCAGGATTTCGGCCAGGGCAGAGCGTCTGAACGGCGACCTGCCGAAGTAGCGCCGGTATTGCCGGTAAATCAGGAAGACGGACAGGAACGCGGCGAGAAATTCGGCCAGGGCGGTGCCCAGGCCAACGCCGTCCACATCCATGCCCAGCCCATAGACCAGATAGATATTGAGGGCGATATTGGTGACATTCATGAATATCTGCACCAGCAGCGCATCGCCCGCCCGGTGCATGCCGAGCAGCCAGCCGACGGCGACAAAGTTGAACAGGGCGAAGGGCGCGCCAAAGATACGCAGATTGAAATAGCTGTCCGCCAGATCCTCGACGTGAGCCTCGGCGGCGGTGAGCTGGAAAGAGAGTGACGTAATCAGCGGGCTGGCGAGGATCAGCAGCGCTCCGATCACCAGGGCCAGGAAGGTTGCCCGGAACAGGACAACGCTGCTTTCCCGGGCGTCTTCCCGCCCATAGGCCTGGGCGGCAAAGCCGGTGGTCGCCATGCGCAGGAAATTGAAACCGTTATACAGGACGCTGAAAATCATGGCGCCCAGCGCCAGGGCTGCGAGATACTCCGGTCCCTCGAGGTGGCCCATGATGAAGCTGTCCGCCAGCCCCAGCAGGGGAATGGAGATGTTGGCCAGGATGGAGGGGACGGCAATGGCCCACATCTCGCGCGAGAGCGCGCGGTCCTGAGGGGGAACGGCATCGTTTGCGGGTGTGAGTTTTTTCATGCGGGCATCTTAGATAAAAAGATGTAAAATGGAACGCCAAAATCTTTTTACGGCCGATGTCCGGCGATCGTTTGGCCGTATAAAATATAGGGATAGGATAAATAAAACATAAAAATAGTGTTTATTAAAATATTTTACATTAAATCTTGAAAAAATAAATTTTCTGCTTTAATGACCAGTGTGAGTAAAAATACCGGACTGCATTGATGTCTGTCATGTTGCTTTCCGGGCCGTTTGCCCATATATCAGGGAACAATTTTCATTTCCCCGATCGGGAAACAGAAGAACAAGGATATCAAGATGGACGGGCAAGCTACTGCTGCAGTTGGGAATGAAACCCTGGAAGAAATGGAATCTGTCGTTGTCCGCTTTGCGGGCGATTCCGGTGACGGGATGCAGCTGACCGGGACGCAGTTTTCGGTGGCCACGGCGCTGGAAGGCAGTGACCTGTCGACTTTCCCGGATTTCCCGGCCGAAATCCGCGCCCCTGTCGGCACCACCTTCGGCGTTTCCGCCTTCCAGATCAACTTCGGTTCCGTCGAAGTGTCCACCGCCGGTGATGCCCCCGACGTGCTGGTGGCCATGAACCCGGCCGCCCTGAAAGTGAATATCGCCAACCTGAAAACCGGCGGCCTGATCCTGGTCGATGAATCCGCCTTTAATGCGAAAAACCTGAGCAAGGCCGGCTACGACAGCAATCCCCTGGAAGACGGGTCGCTGGCCACCTACCGGATCGAGAAGATCGATATCAGCAAAATGACGCTGGAGGCGGTCAAGGAGTTCGGTCTCGGCAACAAGGATGCGCTACGCTGTAAGAATATGTGGACTCTTGGTCTGGTGCTGTGGATGTTCGGGCGCAAGCGTCAGCCGATCATCGACTGGCTCAATGACAAATTTGCCAGGAAACCTGAAATTGCCGAGGCCAACATCGCCGCGCTCAATGCCGGCCATGCCTATGGCGAAACCGTCGAGATTTCCGGCAATATCCGCCAGTTTCATATCGGCAAGTATCATGAGGAGCCGGGTGAATATCGCACCGTCAACGGCAACCAGGCCCTGTCCTGGGGCTTGCTGGCCGGCTCCCAGCTGGCCGACCTGCAACTGGTGCTGGGCTCCTATCCGATTACTCCGGCCTCGCCGCTGCTGCACACCCTGTCCGGGCTCAAGGATTTTGGCGTCATCACCTTCCAGGCCGAAGATGAAATTGCCGCCGTCTGCGGCGCCATTGGCGCGTCCTTTGCCGGCGGCCTTGGTATGACGTCAAGTTCCGGTCCCGGGATCGCGCTCAAGACCGAAGCCATTGGTCTTGCCATCAGTACCGAACTGCCGCTGGTGATCGTCGATATCCAGCGCGCCGGTCCGTCCACCGGCATGCCGACCAAGACCGAACAGTCCGACCTGTTCCAGGCGGTCTGGGGCCGCAATGGCGATGCGCCGCTGGTGGTGATTTCCACGTCCAGTTCTGCTGACTGTTTCGATGTGGGGGTCGAAGCGGTTCGCCTCGCCACCAAATATATGACTCCGGTGATGGTCCTGTCCGACGGCTATATCGCCAATGCGGCGGAACCCTGGAAGATCCCGGATGTGGACAAGCTGGAGCCGTTCCCGGTCAAGTTCCATACCGAAAAGGAAGGCTTCCATCCCTTCCTGCGCGATCCGGAAACCCTGGCCCGCGTCTGGGCCAAGCCGGGGACGGAAGGCCTGATGCACCGCATCGGCGGCATCGAGAAGAGTTACGACAGCGGCCATATTTCCTATGATCCGGAAAACCACCAGAAGATGACCGATGTCAGGCGCGACAAAATCGCCAATATCGCCAACGACATCCCCGAACAGGATGTGACCACCGGTGTTGAGGGCGGCAAGCTGGCAGTGGTCGGCTGGGGCTCCACCCGGGGCGCCATTCACCAGGCGGTGAACAAGGCCCGCAAGGAAGGATATGATGTTTCCCATATCCATATCCGCAATATCTGGCCGTTGCCGCGCAATCTGGAGGAGCTGCTGAACTCCTATGACCATGTTATTGTGGCGGAAATGAATGCCGGGCAGATGAATGCCCTGCTCAGAAGCCAGTATCTGCTGGAGACAACCTCGCTGACCAAGGTCACTGGCCAGCCCTTCAAGATCGCCGAGATCGAGGACGCCATTCATTCAGCCCTGGGAGAAGTAAAATGACGGAACAGGTGAAACTGAAAGCAAAGGATTTTGCCACCGACCAGGAAGTGCGCTGGTGCCCGGGCTGCGGTGACTATGCCATTCTCAAGGGCGTGCAGACCGCGCTCGCCAATATCGGCGCGACCCCACATAACACGGTATTTGTTTCCGGGATCGGCTGCTCCTCCCGTTTCCCTTACTATATGGAAACCTACGGCTTTCATACCATTCACGGCCGTGCCCCGGCCTTCGCCACCGGCGTCAAGCTGACCAATCCGGAGCTGGATGTCTGGCTGATCACAGGGGACGGTGACGGGCTCAGCATCGGCGGCAACCACACCATGCACGTGATCCGCCGCAACGTGGATGTACAGATCCTGCTGTTCAACAACGAGATCTACGGCCTGACCAAGGGGCAGTATTCGCCGACCTCCAAAGTCGGCACCCATACCCCATCTACGCCGATGGGCTCTGTGGATTCCCCCTTGATCCCCTGTCATTTTGCGCTGGGCGCCGGAGCCCGTTTCATCGCCCGGGCGGTGGATACGGACCTGAAAAGCCTGCCCGGCATCCTGGCCCGGGCCAAAGAGCACAAGGGCGCGTCTTTTGTCGAAATCTACCAGAATTGTATCGTGTACAATGACGGTACGTTCGATCATTTCACCGACAAGAAAGTGGCGGCCGACCGCCAGCTCCACGCGGTGCATGGCGAGAAGCTGATCTTCGGAAAAGAGAAAAACCGCGGTGTGGTCTTTAATGCCCGGACCATGGGGCTTGAGGTGGTGACCATCGGGGAAAACGGCATTACTGAAGACGACATTCTGGTTCATGACGAGACCAACCTCAACCTGGCCCGCATGCTGGTCGACCTGCACGGACCGGACATTCCGGTGGTGGTTGGCGTGATCTATTGCAATCCGGCGGAAAGCTATGAAACCGCGGTGCACGCCCAGATCGACCAGGCCCAGGCGGCAAATCCCAAACCGTCGCTTAACGCGCTGCTGCGCAAGGGCCGGACCTGGATTGTGGAATAAGCGACGTCAGATATCGAGTTGAAAACGCCGGCTTTTCAGTCGGCGTTTTTATTTACGCAGGTTTTTTTGATCCGCCGCGTATTATCCTGTGAGATCTGAAATGGTATAAGGCCGTATGGTCGCGACGAAAGACAATGAACGACAACAGTCGGGGATAACGGACGAGGCACTGATCCTGCGGGTCGGTGACGGGGATCGTACGGCCTATAAAATATTGATGGACCGTCATTTGCGGATGAACCTTGCCTTTGCCACCCGGCTTCTGGGCAACCCCCATGAGGCGGAGGACGTGATGCAGGAGGCGTTCGTGCGGGTCTGGAAGCACGCCGCGAACTGGGACCCGTCCCGCAAGACCAGGTTCACCACCTGGTTTTACCGCGTCGTGATGAACCTGTGCCTGGATGTGAAACGAAAGCGTCGCCCCTCCGTCGATCTGTCCGAGGCCACAGAAGTGGAAGGCGACGAGCAGGCGGCAGACGGCCTGCTGGAAGAAAAACAGCGTGCCGAGCGGGTGGCCGAGGCGCTGGATAAACTGCCGGAGCGGCAGAGGTCGGCGGTGATCCTCTGCTATCTCCAGGGAAAGTCCAACAAGGAAGCCGCAGAAATACTGGAAGTTTCCGTGAACGCCCTGGAGGCGTTGCTGGTCAGGGGGCGCCGGAAACTGGCGGAGATTTTGTCGAAGGAGAAGGGTGATCTCCTCGAGGAGACAGGATGATGGATGAAAAAGACCTGAACAAATATCTCGACCTTTACGGTCGTCACACCGACCCGGACCTGTCAAGGGATCTGGTCGACAGGCTGATGCGTGTGCCCCATGAAGTAGAACAGGCGCCTGTCTCCCTTTTCCGGGCGATCCGTGATCTGGAGTTCTGGCAGTATCTGGTGCCACGCATGGCTGGTCTGGCCCTGGCCTGTGCCGCGGGCATCTATTTTGGAACGCCGTCTGACAATAGCATTGACCTGGTCGCCTATGACCTGGCCGTGAATGATTATTTGCTGCTGAGTAATGAGTTTCTCGAGCAGGAGGATAACAGCTGATGAAGAAGATTTTGAGTAACAAATGGGTCCATATCCTTTTGTTTGCATCCATTATTGTGAACGCCTTTTTGGCGGGGTTTATTTTCTCCCGCGAGGGCAGGGACTTTGACCGGATGGAGAGAAGGCCGCACATCAAGTCCAGCCTGGCGTCCCTGACCAGATATCTGCCGCCGGATCAGCGTCGGGCGTTTTTCAGGGGACAGAGAGAAGAGTTCAGGGACACAATGGGTGAAATTGCCGGCATCAACCGGCAAATCATGGAACTTCTTGCATCAGACCAAATTGATCAGGAAAAGCTGGACGAACTGCTGCACAGGGAAAGTGAACTGCAACTCAAGCAGATCAGCCGCTTCCAGGAAAGCCTGATCAATGGGCTGCTACAGATGTCCCCTGAACAAAGAAAATCCGTTCTGGAACAAGCCCGCCGCAATTTGGAAAAATGGCGGCAGGCTCATCCTGACTGGAGCCATGGACCGGGCGGTCCTGACGGACCCGGTGGACCGGGTGGTCCCGGCGGCCCCGGTGGTCCGGCGCCTTTCGGTGATGACATGCCTCCGCCGCCGCCTGAAGATATGCCGCCCCCGGGGGAATGACCCGGGCCGTTGTTTACATATTGTTAATTATTTATTGAGCATTCCGTGCTACCCTGCCCAGTCTGAGAGTTTGACAACAGGATAGACATGATCGGTTCGGTATCACCAGTCCAGACAGCAATCTATCACGCGCCGCACGCCGGTGACGGCGCTCATGCTGTTGCAGCCGAACCTTCGGACAAGCCTTCCGCAACCTCCAACGCTATTGATCAGCAGGCCCTGAGCGAGGAAGAGAAAGCCAAGGTCGAAGAGCTCAGGAAGGTAGACCGGGAAATCCGGGCTCATGAACAGGCCCATAAAGCCGCCGGCGGACGATATGCCGGTTCCGCCTCCTTTGAATATCAGACCGGCCCCGACGGCAAGCGCTACGCCGTCAGCGGCGAAGTCCCTATCAATGCGGCGCCGGTCGAAGGCGACCCGGAAGCGACGGTCGAAAAAATGGACCAGATTGTTTCCGCCGCGCTGGCGCCGGCGGAACCTTCCGCCCAGGATCGCAAGGTTGCGGCCCAGGCCCGGGCCGCCAAAAACAAGGCCCAGGCGGAGCGGAGCGCCCAGAAGGTAGAAGAAAGCCAGGCTGCGCTGGGGCCGCAGGGAGGGCGCGGTCAAGTTACCGCCCAGCAACCCGTTCCTGAAGTGTCCGCCTACCAGACAGCCGACACGTTGGTGGTGTCAGGGATCCGCTCTGAAATATCTTTTGCCGTCTAGCAACTTCTGAAAAGACCGGTTCGCTCCCCGCATTGTCTTCAATCGGTGAAGACAGGGAACCGATGTCGTCTTTCTTGGGCGATTAGCATTTTGTTAACGTCTTGTTATCAATTCATCCATATATGATTATAGCCTAACTAATGTGACTGTACTACCGGTGTTTGGGATCAGTGCATGTTGCAGCGTATTTGTAGTTGGGGGGTCCAATTTGGAAAGTGAGTATGGACAACCACGAGCTATCGCAGGGAATTGGCCGGTTTTTCCGGCGTTTGAAGGTCAGGACAGTATTCTTCATCCTGATGCTGATGATGGCGATGATGTTTCTGTTTTCTCATTTTTATTCCATCAAGAACTATACAGATTTCATTTCGGGCAGGTCGCAGGAGAGCACGGAATATCTCTTGCGGGTTATGGTCAGGGACCGACTTCACGATCATAGTGAGGAAAAACTCCGGAATTTCCTTGAATTTCTCTCAAGGTCGGGTTTCTTCGACCTGACCACAGACCAGTTGCAGGACAGGACAGGTGTCGAAAAAAATCTGGCGGAACGAATGGCTGTATTCGAGGATGACGCCCAACATCACAATATGGCGACGCTGAGAATTTATGATCGCTCGAATGAAGTGATCGGCGCATGGGACCTGAACGATTTCGTCTCGGCACAAATAGCACAGGGCAGACTCCAGGAGATAGTTGAGAGCCTTGATCCTGTCGTCTCTAAGGATTTCTATGGCAGATCCGATAAGGGGGTGCCTTATCACCTGTACCATCAGCCGCAGGAGAACGGAACCAGGCTGGTGATTGTAACCACACCCCTGATCGTATTTTCCGGACTTGCGAAAATCATTAAAGGGGATCTCCATATCCTCAATGACCAGGGACAAACTATCTTCCAGGATCTGTTCTATGATGCGGACCAGCGCGAAAAGCTCGCCGAATATATCAGGCCGCTGGATCTGTCGCTCAATATTGCCGGGGAACCCTATAACGACCAGTTACACCTGAGGGTATATGTCGATGAAGAACTGGTCCGGCTCCAGGAAAATACCATCCGGACCTACAGTATCCTTTTCGCCATTTTGGGCGCGGCGGCCGTCTGGATTCTCGGCAATTATCTCCTGCGTGTCGGGGTGCTTGAGAGGATCAGGCAGGTTTCCCACGCATTGAACATGATTGTACGGGGCAATACCGATGTGGAAATCCCCCCTGCCACCGACGATTCCCTTGGCAAGTTGAGCCGGAGCCTGAAGCGGGTTGTGGATTATCAGATCGAGAAAAACCAGCTTCTGGAAGAGTTGGCCCGGGCGAAAAAAACAGCGGAATCCGCCAACCGGGCCAAGTCTGAATTCCTGGCCAATATGAGTCATGAACTCCGCACGCCGCTTAATGCGATCATCGGTTTTTCCGAAATACTCACCAGTGATTTCATCGGCATGAACCGGGAAGAAAAAATGAAGGAATATGCAGGGGATATCAGGGACAGCGGCCATCATCTGCTCAATATTATTAATGATATCCTTGATCTGGCCAAGGTTGAGGCCGGGCATATGGAACTGGATGAAAAGAGTGTCGATCTGATTGAAACGGCGGAACATGCCAGCAAACTGATTGCCCCTCAGGCAAGAAAGAAAAATATCACGATACATCAGCATATTCCGGAAACCATGCCGCACTTGATTGCGGACGACAGGATGATCATTCAGATCCTGGTTAATCTTCTGTCAAATTCTGTCAAATTTACACCAGCCGGCGGCGAGGTTGTCATTTCTGCCCGGCTGGATGAAAAGGGCCGTTGTGTGTTGTCTGTATCCGATAACGGTATAGGAATCGATGAGGAAGAGCTTGAAGAGGTGCTTAATCCCTTCCAGCAGGTGGACAACAGTTATGCCAAGGAGCACCAGGGCACAGGTCTCGGCTTGTCCCTGGTGCGGGCTTTTGCCGAACTCCATGAAGGCAAAATCGGGATCGAGAGTGAATGGGGGCTTGGCACGACGGTCAGTGTTACTTTCCCGGCACGTCGTGTCGTCCGGCAGACGCAGGGCTCCATGTTTACCGAAAGCTATTTCCTCGACGTGGCAAGATCCGCCGCCAACCGCGGATAAAATAAAACCCGGCGCCTTCTGGGAAAGGGCCGGGTCACAGTCTGTGGGTATAACAGGGGAAACCAGGATGGTTGCGGATTTCCCCTGATCGGGCTTCCTGAGCCTGGGAAGATATCAGCCTCGCATTACATGTTGCTGGCGGCTTCGGTCCGGTTGGCCAGGATAATCTCATTCTTGTTGCTCATTTCAAGAGCTTTCGTGAACAGCTTGTGGGCTGTTTCCTTCTTGTTCAGGGCCGTCAGGGCAACGCCCTTGTTGTTCATGGCCTTCCAGTTGCTGTCATCATATTTGAGGGATTTGTCACAGCTCGCCAGGGCTTGTTCCAGTTCGTTATTCAAGGCCTGTACGGCGCAGATATCGGAGTAGATCCGGCTGCGCATTTCGCCGTCCATGGGTTTTTTGGATGCCTTCTTGAGGTACTTGAGGGCCTTTTTATATTTGCCGGCGGCCATGTTTTTTTCCGCCAGTTCGTGCAGTTCGCCCTTGCCGCCGTGCATCAGCAGGGAGGCGGCGGAAAGGTCCGCGGCCTGTGCCGGGGCGAGAGAGGCCAGTGAAAAGGCGCCGGCCAGGACCAGGGCAGCCAGTGTATGTCGTGTAAATCCGGTAGTCATTGCAAAATCTCCTATTCTTAGCTGCACCATAATCCATAAACATATTGAATAGCAATTTGCTATATAGTAATAATACCTATTCAAATATGAATGGAGGTGAGGATGGACTGGAATGCGCTGAAGATTTTCAAAGTGATTGCCGACAGCGGCAGCCTGTCCGCCGCCTCCCGGCGCCTGAATATGAGCCAGCCGACCCTGAGCCGCAAACTGGTGGCGCTGGAAGAAAGCCTGGACAGCCAGCTGTTCCAGCGCCTGCCGAAAGGGCTGGTGCTGACCGAAGCCGGGGAGAAAATCATCACCCTGGTGGAACAGATGGAAGAAAGGGCCCTGGATGTGGAAAAGGCGGTGACCGGACAGAACAAGCGCCTGGAAGGCACCGTGCGCCTGACCACCACGGAATTTATCGGTACATACTGGATGCCGGAACTGATGACCGAGTTTCGAGATACCTATCCGGGCATTTCCGTCGATCTCAACATCGACATGGCGCCCCGGGACCTGTTGCGCCGGGAAGCGGATGTTGCCGTCCGGCTCGGCTATCCGCGGCAGCCGGACCTGATTGCCCGCAAGATCGGTGCTTTGGCCAATTTTCTGGCTGCTCACCCCGCTTATATCGCAAAATATGGAAAGCCGGAACGGCTGGCGGATATCAAGGATCATCTGGGGATCGGTCTACAAGAATCGCTCATGCACCATCCCGAGGTCTGGAAAATCTATCGCATGTTTCAGCCTCTCAACCTGGTCCTTACCAGCAACAGCATGTTGGCCAATTACGAAGCCATCAATCGGGGGATCGGTATTGGTTTTCTGTCTAATCCCGCCTGGGAGAAATATCCTGATCTGGTGGAAATTGATCTGAAAGACGCCGAGCCATTGATGCTGGACGTTTGGTTGGTAACTCATGCGGACATTCAGCATAATGCCCGCATCCGTGCGCTGTATGATTTTCTGGGCGATCGGCTGTCCGCGAGACTGAAGGCAATGGCGGTGCCTGGGGGCAAAGAAAAACCCGGACCAAAAAAAACCGGGACAGAGGCACCGTCCCGGGTTGCGTAAGGTTATTTTCCGGCCTACATGGCCCGGATTACATGGCCTTGACGATATCCTCGACCATTTTCTTGGCGTCGGCAAACAGCATCATGGTGTTGTCACGGAAGAACAGCTCGTTCTGCACCCCGGCGTAACCGGCGGCCATGCCGCGCTTGACGAATAGCACCGTGCCGGCATTTTCCACATCCAGCACCGGCATGCCGTAAATCGGGCTCGACTTGTCGGTCTTGGCGGCCGGGTTGGTGACGTCATTGGCGCCGATGACAAAGGCCACGTCGGTCTGGCTGAACTGGCTGTTGATATCCTCGAGCTCGAACACTTCGTCATAGGGCACGTCGGCCTCGGCCAGCAGCACGTTCATATGCCCCGGCATGCGGCCCGCCACCGGATGGATGGCGTAGCTGACCTTGACGCCTTCTTCCTTCAGCAGGTCGGCCATTTCCCGGAGCGCATGCTGGGCCTTGGCCACCGCCATGCCGTATCCCGGCACGATGATGACGGAGCCGGCGTTTTTCATGATGAAGGCGGCATCTTCGGCGGAACCCTGCTTGACCGGGCGTTCCTCCACTTCACCGCCTGCTGCCGCGGCATCCTCGCCGCCGAAGCCGCCCAGGATCACGCTGATGAAGGAGCGGTTCATGGCCGCACACATGATGTAGCTGAGGATCGCGCCGGAGGAGCCCACCAGGGCGCCGGTGACGATCAGGGCGTTATTGCCGAGGGTAAAGCCGATGCCGGCCGCGGCCCAGCCGGAATAGCTGTTCAGCATGCTGACCACCACCGGCATGTCGGCGCCGCCGATCGGGATGATGATCAGGAAACCGATCACAAAACTGGCGGCCATGATGTACCACATCAGCATGCCGCCGCCGGAAGCCGCGCCTTCGCTGAGGCAGAAGGCAACGATCAGCCCGATGATGCCGAGCGCCAGCAGGCCGTTGATCAGGTGCCGGGCCGGCAGCAGGATCGGCTTGCCGGACATGTTGCCGTTGAGTTTGGCAAAGGCGATCACCGAGCCGGAGAAGGTGATGGCGCCGATCGCCGCGCCAAGCGCCATTTCAATACGGCTCGCCACATAGATATCGCCGAAGGCGTCGGTAATGCCGTAAGCCCGCGGTTCCAGAAAGGCCGCCCCGGCCACCAGCACGGCGGCGAGGCCGACCAGACTGTGGAACGCCGCCACCAGCTGCGGCATGGCGGTCATGGGGATGCGCCGGGCGATGACCAGGCCGATCCCGCCGCCCACCAGCAGGGCGATGATGATCCAGGTGTAGGAGACGATCTCCGGGTTGAGGATGGTGGTGATGACGGCAATGGTCATGCCGATCATGCCGAAGGTGTTGCCGCGCCGGCTGCTTTCCGGGGAGCTGAGGCCGCGCAGCGACAGGATAAACAGGACACCGGCCACCAGATAGGCGAGCGCGGTCAGGTCCGCAATCATTTGTTCAGACATACTCAGACCCTCCCTTACGCTTTATCGCCGCCGGCGGCGGGCTTGTCTTTTTTCTTGTACATGGCGAGCATGCGCTGGGTGACCGCAAAGCCGCCGAAGATATTCACCGCGGCCAAGGCGATGGCGATGATGCCCAGCACCTTGGCCAGGCTCATGCCTTCCGGTCCGCCGGCGATCAGGGCGCCGACAATAATCACGGAGGAAATGGCGTTGGTCACAGCCATCAGCGGGGTATGCAGGGCCGGGGTTACGCTCCAGACCACATAATAGCCGACAAAGATAGCCAGCACGAACAGGGAAAGCTGGGACAGGAACGGGCTGGCGTGGGCCGCCCCGGTGGCCACATCGGCCATTTGCTGCAGTTTTTCCATCTTAGTTCCCTCCTGAAATGAAGTTGGGATGAATGATTGAACCGTCGCGGGTCAGCAGAATGCCGCTCACGGTTTCATCCTCGTAATTGATATTCAGCGCCTTGCTCTCTCCGTCCACATGGGGGGTGATGAAGTTGAGCAGGTTCTTGGCGAACAGGGCGCTGGCGTCGGCGGCGAGGCGGCTCGGCATATTGTGGTGGCCGACGATCTTGACGCCTTTGTGTTCGACGATCTCGCCGAGCTTGCTGAGCGTCACATTGCCGCCCTGTTCCACCGCCAGGTCAACGATCACGCTGCCCGGCTTCATGCTTTCCACCATTTCATCGGTGACCAGTACCGGCGCGGCGCGGCCCGGGATCAGCGCCGTGGTGATGACCAGGTCCTGCTTGGTGATGGTGTCGGCGATCAGCTTGGCCTGCTTGGCCTTATACTCGTCGCTCATTTCCCTGGCGTAGCCGCCGGCGGTTTCCGCCTGCTTGGCTTCCTCGTCATCGACCATGACGAATTTACCGCCGAGGCTTTCCACCTGTTCCTTGGCGGCCAGGCGCACATCGGTGGCGGAAACAATGGCGCCGAGCCGTTTGGCGGTGGCGATGGCCTGCAGACCGGCGACGCCTGCGCCCATGACCATGACCTTGGCCGGGGCAACCGTGCCTGCGGCGGTCATCATCATCGGGAAGGCGCGGCCATATTCATAGGCGCCGTCAATGACGGCCCGGTAGCCGGCCAGGTTGGACTGGGACGACAGGATGTCCATGCTCTGGGCCCGGGTAATGCGCGGCATCAGCTCCATGGCATAGGCCTCGATCCTGCCCTTGGCATAGATGTCCAGCATGGCGGTATCCGCATAGGGGGCGAGGCTGGCGATCAGCCTGGCGCCCGGTTCGACCAGGGCGATTTCATCAAGGTCGCCTTCGGCTGCATGCAGCGGCCGCTGCACTTTGAATATAATCTCTGCCCCTTTGTAGGCGGCGGCGGCATCGGCGGCGATGGTGGCCCCGGCCGCTTCATATTCGGCATCCGTGATGCTGCTTTGCAGCCCGGCTCCTTTTTCCACCGACACCTCAAAACCAAGCTGGATCAGCTTTTTGACCGTGTCGGGGGTCGCGGCGACACGCTTTTCATGCGCCCGCCGTTCTTTTGGAATTGCTAATTTCATACCGACATTTTCCCATTAGTTTCTTTTACTTGATTGTATTTTATCTTTGTCTTTATGTGCTTTGATGCAAATCACACCATCGCACGAAAATGTTCCCTCATGTGAAACGGTATTCCAGGGCACACTTGTGCCGGTGACAGAGCGAAGTCTATCATGAAAAATGCACAGCTGTCACAGATGCCCTCAGGGAAAGTGTAGACAAAATAAATTATTGTGCAACGCAAATAAACGGGATGTTTGTCTGCGATACTAATGGTTTAGGGTGAAACCAATCACTCCAGCTGGTCGATATAGCCGGCGATCATGTCGAGTCCGGTATTCCAGAAAGCCGGGTCGGAAGCATCCAGTCCGAAGGGTTTCAGGAGGTCCCGGTGATGCAGGCTGCCGCCGGCGGCCAGCATGCCTAGATATTTGGCCTCGAACCCTTCGGGGGCCTTGAGGTAGGTGGCATAAAGCGAGTTGACCAGGCAGTCGCCAAAGGCATAGGCATAGACATAGAAGGGGCTATGGATGAAATGGGGGATATAGCACCAGAAGTGCCGGTATTTGTCATCAAAGATGAAGGCGTCGCCGAGGCTTTCGGTCTGTACGTCCATCCAGATTTTGCTCAGGTCCTCGCTGCTCAGTTCGCTGTCCTTGCGGGCGTTATGGACCCGGACCTCGAAATCATAGAAGGCGATCTGGCGCACTACGGTATTGAGCATATCTTCCACTTTGCCGGCGATCAGCAGCTTCTTGCGCGCCTCGTCCTTTTCCGCATCGAGCATGGACTGGAAGGTCAGCATTTCGCCAAACACGCTGGCGGTTTCAGCCAGCGTCAGCGGCGTGGAGGACAGCAGTTCGCCTTGTCCGGCCGCCAGCACCTGGTGCACGCCGTGGCCGAGCTCGTGGGCCAGGGTCATGACATCGCGGCTTTTGCCCAGATAATTGAGCAGCAGGTAGGGGTGGGCGTCGGTGACGGTCGGGTGGGCGAAGGCGCCCGGTGACTTGCCGGGACGGACCGGGGCGTCGATCCAGTTATTGTCGAAGAACTTCTGGCCGACCTCCGCCAGTTTGGGGGAGAAGCGGCGGTAGGCTGAGAGCACCGTCGCGGTGGCGTCATCCCACTGATAGAGTTTATCGTCGGTTTCCGGCAGCGGCGCATTGCGGTCCCACCAGTTTAGCTTGTCCACCCCGAACCACCGGGCCTTGAGCTTGTAATAGCGGTGCGACAGCCGGGGGTAGGCGTCCTTGACCGCGCCAACCAGGGCGTCGACCACTTCCTGCTCGACCCGGTTGGACAGGTGCCGGGCGGTGGTGGGGTTTTCATAGCGGCGCCAGCGGTCCTCGATTTCCTTCTCCTTGGCCAGGGTGTTGGTGACCAGGGTAAACAGGCGGATGTTCTTGTCGAAGGTCTCGTCCAGGGCTTCGGCGGCGGCCTTGCGCATCGCTCCGTCCTTGTTGCTCAGCAGGTCGAGGCATTCTTCGGTGCCCAGTTCCCGGACCTCGCCGTTGTCCGGGTCCCGGAAGCTGAATTTAAGCCCGGCCATGGTCTCGTCGAACAGCCGGTTCCAGGCGGCGCGCCCGGCCACCGATTTCTCATGCAACAGTTCTTCGAGCTTGTCTTCCAGCTGGTAGGGACGATAAAGCCTGACCCCGTCAAACCAGGAGGCATAACGCCGCAGCTCCGCTGAACTGTCCAGCCAGCCGTCGATCACCTTGTCGTCGATCTTGTTCAGTTCCAGGGTGAAGAACAGCACCTTGCTGACGATGTTGTTGAGCTTTTCATGGGCGGTCTGGTAAAACTGGGCGATCTTGCCGTCGGTCATGTCCCCGGCATAGAGCAGACCGGCGTAGCTGTAGATGCGGCCCATTCTGGTTTCCATCGCTTCATAGGCCGTCAGGGCCTCGAACATTTCTTCTGCGGACAGGCTGGATAATTTGCCTTTGTAGCTTCCGGCAAATTCTTCGGCCTGCTTCATCAGGTGGGTGAAATCCTGTTCCAGTTCCTTACAGTCGAGCGCGGGATAAAGGTCGGTAAGGTCCCAGTGGGGAAGTTTGGTGATGTCCAGGTCCTGTTTGGTCATGTCTGATGTGTCCTGATTTGAACGATGGGAATATCTTTTCATATAGGGGATTTGCCGGGGACGCCAAGGGCCGGCCGGCGTCCAATTTTGACAACATGCCGTAAAAATGGCCAAAAATCATCCCAAATTGGGACAATCTCGGGGATTTTTCGGTTTTTTTAACTTTTGTCCCGTATTGGGACATTAGGGAAAGAAAAATAACTATAAACAAAGCAGAATGTCGATATGAGAAAACTGATCCTGATCGTCGAAGATGAGGAAACTCAACGCAAGATGCTCCAGATCGCCCTGGAAAAGGCCGGTTACAATACGGTCATGGCCAGCAGCGGTCGGGAAGCACTCGATATGTTGTGCGGTGTGCAACCTATCCAGGTGGACCTGGTGCTGCTGGACCTGGTGCTCGGCGATATCAGCGGGATTGAAGTTCTGGAAAAATTATCCGAGGAAAACCTGATTGTACCGGTCATTGTCCTGACCGCGCACAGTAGCCTGGACTCTGCGGTGAATGCCATGCGGGCCGGGGCCATCGATTTCATTGCCAAACCCGCCGGTGTGGACCGGCTCAAGGTCTCCATTGAAAACGCCCTCAAGCTGAACCAGCTGTCCGGCGAGGTGTCACGCCTGACCCGCAAGTGGGACGGCATCATGAATTTCCAGGACCTGATGGGGGACAGCCCGGCAATCCGCCAGGCCATTGAACTGGCCAAAAAAGGCGCCCGGGCCAATGTGCCGATCCTGCTTGAAGGGGAAAGCGGGGTTGGTAAGGAAGTTTTCGCCCGCTCCATTCAGGGCTCCAGTGACCGCGCCGGCAAACCCTTTGTGGTGGTCAACTGCGGTGCAATCCCGGCCAACCTGGTGGAATCCATCCTGTTTGGCCATGAAAAGGGATCCTTCACCGGCGCCACGGAACGGCATGAAGGTAAATTTGTCGAAGCCGACGGCGGCACCATTTTCCTCGACGAGATCGGAGAACTGCCGCTTGATCTGCAGGTCAAGCTCTTGCGGGTGCTGCAGGAAGGTGAAGTTGACCCCATCGGCAGCCGGGAATCGGTCACGGTGGATGTGCGGCTGATTTCCGCCACCAACAAGAAGCTGAAGGACCTGGTGGAAACCGGTCATTTCCGGGAAGACCTTTATTACCGCCTGAATGTGTTTCCGATCACCCTGCCGCCGCTCAGGGAGCGGGCCGGGGATATCGAGAAACTGGCCCTGCATTTCGTTGACAAAATCAGCGCCGCCGAGGGCCGTGTCCGCAGGCCGCTCAGTGAAGACGCCCTGAATCTGCTCAACAGCTACAGCTGGCCCGGAAACGTGCGCCAGCTTGAAAATGCCATCTTCAGGGCCGTAATCCTGTCCGAGGGGGAAAATATTACGCCGGAAGATTTCCCCCAGATTCTGGCAACCCTGCATAATCATCCGGAAAATTTTGAGGGCAGTGCCTTGTCTGTCACCTCTGGGGGGGAGGCCGGGGGGTATTCGATCTCGCCAGTCGCCGTTCTTGATGACAAAGGCGATATCCGCCCCATGGCCGAAGTGGAAAACGACATGATCACCCTGGCCATTCGGATGTATGACAACAAGATGTCCGAGATTGCCCGCCGCCTCGGCATCGGACGTTCCACGCTATACCGGAAAATTTCCGAACTGGGTCTTGATGCCGCCACGGACAAGGATGGCGACCAGGACGCTGCTCCAGATAATTCTTGAATTCCTCCCGCTCAGCCGCAATATATTAAGTCCTGTCAATATTAAGGGTTTGAGGAATGATTTATTTGCTGGCTTTCTTTTTGCCGCCCGTTGCCTTGTTTGTCTATGGCAAGATTTTCCAGGCAATCATCAACCTGGTGATCTGGATTGTGGGATTTGTTTTCCTGCTGCTGGGCGGCTGGATATTGTGGGGGATTGCGGTCGGCCACGCCATTTTTGTCATTCATAGCGCCAAGGCGGATGCCCGCACGAAGAAAATCGTCGAAGCCATGAATATGGACAAATAGGACTGACAACAGGTTTGGCAAATAAAAAGGGCGGCCGTGCCGCCCTTTGATCGTTTCCGGACTGTCCCGCTTATCCCCGGATCATGCCCAAGGCATGGGCATAGGTATCCAGCAGGGCTTCCATTTCCTGGCGGTCATGTTCTTCCATTTTACGCAGGCGGATGATCTGGCGCATGATTTTCACATCAAAACCTGTGGCTTTGGCTTCGGAATAGACATCCTTGATGTCTGCCGCCAGATTGGCTTTTTCTTCTTCCAGACGTTCGATGCGTTCAATATAGGACCGTAAGGCCTCTGCAGCGATGCCACCTGCTTCTGTCATGAATATTGCTCCTGCTTTGAAATTTGAGCCCGATTTGAAATTTGAAGACGCACATTATCCGGCTGCCCGGGGCAGCGCAACCGGAAATTCAAACTAATTCAGAATGGCGGGGACAGGCCTCACAGTTCCTCGTTTTTCCTGAGGCTTTCCTCCATTTTCTGCATCTGTTCCGGGGTGGCTTCCGTCTGGTATTTTGCCGCCCATTCCTTATAGGGCATGCCGTAGATGATTTCGCGGACTTCGGCCTTGTCCAGTTCGATGCCGCGCTCTCCGGCGGCGTCCTGATACCAGTTGGCCAGGCAGTTGCGGCAGAAACCGGCGAGCCCCATCAGGTCGATATTCTGGGCGTCAGTGCGTTTGGAGAGGTGGGACAGCAGCCGGCGAAAGGCGGCGGCTTCTATTTCGATGCGGGTCTGTTCGTCCATAGTAATTCCTGTTGTTAGAATTTCTTGATCACAGTCAGGCTTCTGTCCTGGGCGAGTTCTGCAAGCTCTTTCCCCAGCAGCCGGGCCCATTTCTGCTGGCCGGCAGCCGTGTTAATTTCATTTTGCCGGACCTCGATCGTGACCTGGGGGTAGCCGTGATCGGCGCCATGCCGGTTCATGGTATGGAACAGGTCGCGGCCGGAATAGGGTTTGTTGTCGCCGACCATCAGCCCGTGCTTGTGCTGCAGCCGGTCGATCAGTTCCCGGGCCAGGCGCGGATCCCGGTTCCACAGCATGCCCGCGTGCCAGGGACGGGGGGCGCCGTTCATCACCGGGGTGAAGCTGTGCATGCCGCACACCAGCGGCACATGTCCGCCGCGGGCCTTGTGCCTTACCAGCTGTTCGGCCCGGTCGTGGAAGGGATGGTAAAATCGATCCAGACGGTCCCGGGTTGCAGCCTGGTCCAGGTTCCGGTTGCCGGGGATCACGGTTTTGTCGCTGACGTCCGGGATCAGGGTGGCATGATCCGGTTCCCGGTTGGGATCGATCAACAGCCGGGAAAAGCGCGCCAGGATGGCCGGCGCATCCAGCGCCTCAGACATCTGGCGGGTAATTTCCGCCATGCCGATATCCCAGGCGATATGGCGCTGCAGGTCCGGCCCGCTCAGGCCGAGGTTGTCGAATTCCTCCGGTATGAAGTTGCTGGCATGCTCGCAGATCAGCACAATATTGGCTTTTCCCTCGGGATTGAGGATTTCATAGGCCTCGGTCTGTTCCGCGGCGGTGGCGTGTTTGCGGGATGTCTGCTGCATGTCTCTTTCGTTTTCCGGATTACCCTTGTGACTAAGGTATGCAGCCGTCCGGTAAAGTCAAGTAAGGGAGTGGAGCCAGCATCTAAGGGGGTTATAAGAACAGTAAAATTATGAATTAACAGCAAAATGGTTAACTGCAGTATCATAAAAGATTCACCTTGTTGGTTCAGTATGTTATTAATAGGGGACAACGGCTTTTCATCCAGTCTCAAGGATAACTTCATGCACCGCCAGCGCTGTACCAGAATCATTGCCACCCTTGGTCCCTCCAGCAATACCGTCGACATGATCCGCAAGTTATCGGATGCGGGGGCGGACGTCTTCCGGCTCAATATGAGCCACGGCGCCCACAAGGATGTGGCGGCGCTGCACGGCATGATTCGCGAGGTGGAGCAGCAGACCGGCCGGCCGATCGGTATCCTCGCCGACCTGCAGGGCCCCAAACTCCGCATCGGTGCTTTTGAGAATGACAAGGTTACCCTGCAGGAGGGGCAAAAATTCACCCTGGATATGGACAAGGCGCCCGGAAGCGCGGCGCGGGTTGAACTTCCCCATCTGGAAATTTTCGAGGCGGTGCAGCCGGGCACTCACCTGTTGCTCGACGACGGCAAGATCAGGTTGATGATTGACAAGGTCTCGCCCGAGGTCATTGAAACCACTGTGGTGGTCGGCGGCCCGTTATCCAATCGCAAGGGGGTCAATGTGCCCAATGCGATCCTGCCGCTGGCGGCGCTCACGGAAAAGGACCGCAGGGATCTGGGTTTCGTCCTCGACCTCGGTGTTGACTGGGTGGCCCTGTCTTTCGTACAGCGGCCGGAGGATGTCCGGGAAGCCCGCGAGATTATTGGCGACCGGGCGGCGATCCTGTCCAAACTGGAAAAACCCTCCGCCCTGTATGCTCTTGATGAAATCATTGCCCAGTCTGACGCAGTGATGGTGGCCCGTGGCGACATGGGCGTGGAACTGCCCATGGAGGAAGTGCCGCCGAAGCAGAAGAAGATTATCCGCCATGCCCGCCGGGCCGGCAAGAGCGTGGTAGTGGCGACCCAGATGCTGGAAAGCATGATCAACAGCCCGGTCCCGACACGCGCCGAAGTGTCAGACGTGGCCAACGCCGTGTTTGACGGGGCGGACGCCATCATGCTGTCTGCCGAGTCTGCTGCCGGGTCGTATCCGCTGGAGGCGGTCAGCACCATGGACCGGATCGCCACCCGCACGGAAAGCGAACCCAGCTACCGCCGTGCCCTCAGGCAGGAAGAAACCAAGCTGGAATCCACTTCGGCCGATGCGCTGAGTGCGGCCGCCAGCCAGGTGGCTCTGACCATCAAGGCCAAAACCATTGTCACCTACACCGGTTCCGGCTCCACCGCGCGGCGGGCGTCGCGTGAACGGCCGGTGACTCCCATGCTGGTGTTAACCCCCAATCTGGAGACGGCCCGCCGGCTGACCCTGTTCTGGGGACTGAACTGCGTCCATACGGCGGATGCGGTCAATTTTCAGGATATGATCGACAAGGCTTGCGACATGTGCCTGGAATACGGCTTTGCCCGGGAGAATGATTATATTGTGATCATGGCCGGGATGCCCTTCGGCACACCGGGCAAAACCAATGTCCTCAGGATTGCCCGCGTGCAGGCGGACCACCAGGAAAGCTAAGCCAACAGCCCCTGGTTGAGGAGTTCTTCGGTGAGCCGTTTCGGGGACTGGAAATGATGGGTCTGGAACCCTAACGCGTCCGCAGCAAGGATGTTTTCCTTCCGATCATCAATGAACAGGGTTTGCTCGGCCGGGAAACCGGTTCGCTCCAGCAGGATTCGATAGATTTGCATGTCCGGCTTGATTACCCCTTCGTGGCCGGAGACGACCACATCCCGGAAACTGTCCATGAACCCATAGGCGCGGCGGAAATCGTCATATTTCTCTTTGGGGAAGTTGGTGAGGGCGAACAGGGGCACGCCGTCGGTATGCAGCTTCCTCACCAGGTCCACATTCTCACGGATTTCTCCGTTGAACATTTCCTTCCAGCGACTGTCATAGGCGGCGATCATGTCTGCGTGGTCCGGGAAGCGGGCAGACAGTTCCGTGATTCCCTCGCGAAAGCTGAGGCCGGCGTCCAGACGGTTGTGCCAGTCCATGTTGCAGATATTGTCCAGGAAATGATCGAGGTCCCGCGGGTCATTCCGGAACAGGGGCGCAAAGGCATTGCGGGGATGCCACCTGACCAGCACATTGCCGAGGTCAAACACAACACAGGCTGGTTTTCGTTCGCTCACGGGATGATGCACTGGACGACTCCGGCCGTGGTCAATTGTGGCAACAGAGGTTCCCACAATGAAGAAGACCGTGCTCTTGGGGGGGAAGCACGGTCTCCTATTAACTGTCAGCATTGCGCCAACAGCGAATTCTAGTCTTGGTCACTCAGCCCTGACGCGCCTTAAAACGGCGGTTGGTCTTGTTGATTACATAGACCCGGCCACGACGGCGGATCACACGGCAATCACGGTGACGGTTTTTTAATGACTTTAATGAATTTACAATTTTCATCGCTTTGTCCGTCCCAAATTTACTGTGGTCGCACAAAGGCGACAATTGAACTTGCGGCGGAAACTATATGCGATCCGTATAAATGTCAACTAAAGAAAACCCGCTTTTCTGCAAAAAAAACCGACAAATATCCCGAACCGGCAGCAAGCTGCTGCAAAATCTAATGTTTCTTTATCTATCGTTAACGGAGATGCCCTTATGATACTACAAACAGGCAAAAATACAATGTGAAAACGATGAACGGCTTATTGGATGAAAAACAGACAGAACGGCTGAGTAAGTTAGCCCTTGAACTGTCTCATGAAATTGGGTTTGTAACTGAAGTCAGCGGTAACGGCGTTGTGGCGCTGTGTGCGCTGAAATCACTGAACCGGTCCCTGGAAACGGATGATTCGACTCTGCCGCCCGGTCAGATCGGGGCCATCGTCAAGATCAAGGTGATCAAGGGATTTGTCTATGCCTCGGTGCGGGAAGTGGTCCGTCAGGAAAATTCCACCGGCCCGGTCGAGCATGTGATCATGTACCTTGATTATCTGGGACACGGGGTCAAGGCCCCTTATGCGCCGTCCGGGGTTCTGTTTGACCGGGGCGTGTCTGATTTTCCGTCCCCGGGGCAGATGGTTTACGAGACCACCCTGGACGATATCGAATCCATCTTTGGCGCCAACGATAGCAATCATTTTCACGTTGGCACTGTTTTTCCCCAGCATGTCACGCCGGCCAGCGTGATGACCGACGCCATGCTCGGCAAGCATTTTGCCGTGCTGGGCAGTACCGGTACGGGTAAATCCTGTACCGTGGCGCTGCTGCTTCACCGGCTGGTGGAACGGATGCCCAACAGCCATATCCTTATGCTGGACCCTCATAATGAATATGAGGCCGCATTCCGGGATTGCGGCGAGCATTTCGATATTAACAACCTCCGGCTTCCCTACTGGATGATGAATTTCGAGGAACATGTGGAAATGTATGTGGGGCTGAACAGGTCCGCCGACCGGGAGGTGGAAATTGACATCCTGCGCCGCTGCCTGCAGGCCGCCAGAATCGATGCCGCTGACGCCCTGAGTTCGGAAAAGATCACGGTGGACACGCCGATTCCCTATAAATTGTCATTCATGCTCAAATATCTTGAAAACGAGATGGGCAAGCTGGAAAATCCGGATACTCTGAAGCCCTTTATGCGCCTCAAGAACAAGATCGAGGAGCTGCGCCGCGATGCCCGTTTCAGCTTCATGTTCTCGGGGCTGCTGGCCAACGACAACCTGGCCGAGGTGATCGGTAACCTGCTGCGGTTCCCGGTGAACGGCAAACCGGTATCGACCATCGACCTGTCAGGTGTGCCGTCGGAGATCGTGAATGTGGTGGTATCCATGATCAGCCGCCTGGTGTTTGACTTTGCGGTCTGGAGTAAGGGCCGGGACGCCAAACCAATCCTGCTGGTCTGTGAAGAAGCGCACCGCTATGTGCCGACCGAAAATCATACGGTTTTTGCCTCCACCCGCAAGGCCATTGAACGGATCGCCAAGGAAGGCCGTAAATACGGCGTGTCCCTTGGACTGGTGTCCCAGCGTCCGGCAGACGTTTCCGAATCCGCCCTGTCCCAGTGCGGGACCATTTTCGCCATGCGCATGAACAATGAACGGGACCAGAATTTCGTTGAGCATGTGATGCCCGAAGGGGCCAAGGGGTCGCTGGCAGCTCTGTCCTCGCTGCAGAACCGGGAGGCCCTGATTGTGGGGGAAGGGGTGCGCGCACCGGTGCGGGTGAAATTCGACAATCTTGATGAGCACAAGCGGCCGTCAAGTACGAATCCCGAATATTCCAGCGACTGGCAAAACGACATTTCCGACCGGGCCTTCATCTTTGATGCCATCAAGAACTGGCGGACCCAGGGACGGTAACGCGGGAAATAGCGCGAATCATGTCTTTCAGGGGAGCGGCAGGGGCTGCTCCCCTTTGATTTTGTGCTGGTCTCGGCGGGAAAAATAAAATCCCACTTATCCTGTTAACGATATTTTTAAAGTTCCCCCCCTATAAGGTGACTGTAAGGGAGAAGTCTGTCCGGATTTCAGGGCACAGGCAAAACAGAATAGTTGGGTACCTCCCTCTGATTTTAATTTTAGATAACGGCTTGGCGGATAAAAGTATGAGTGATAATGAAATCTTGAATACAAAAACCAGTAAGACAGGCAGTTGGTTTACCATTCGAAATTCTTTGTTTGGAATTGTGGGGATGCTTGTTCTGTCTGTATTAACATACAGTGCCATGTCTGCGTTCCAGGCAGCGGATGAAATGTCTGAAGCGGATCTGATCGTTCAGGTGAATGAAACTTCAGACCATCTGCTGAATGCGGCACATTATTTCTCTGTGGAGCGCGGGATCGTCAATACGGTTCTGGGAAGCGACACGGCAGGCAGTTCTGCAAAGCGGGCCCAGGCAGAAGCTGAAAGCGAAAAAGCTGATGCTGCCTACAAAAGCGCGCTCGGGATGGCACAGGATATCGATGAATTTGCCGGCAAAAAAGAGCTGATTGGCGCTGTCGAACAGGCATATGCCGAATATCAGAATGCTCAGAAGGCTGCCTATTTAGCGATGGGTGCCGACAAGGCAGACCGCCCGAAGGCCGAATATGTTGACGAGACTGGTAAAAGCAAATCCTCCCGAGCTGATCGTCACTTCTATAAAATGACATCAAACCTTATTGATGCTCTGACCGATCTGCGGATGGGACTGGTTATGGAAACCGGCATTTCCAACAACAAGTTCGCCATTTCGCAGCAGCTTAAACATGCTCTGTTCGTCATGAGCGAC
This sequence comes from Emcibacter nanhaiensis, assembly GCF_006385175.1. NCBI lineage: Bacteria > Pseudomonadati > Pseudomonadota > Alphaproteobacteria > Emcibacterales > Emcibacteraceae > Emcibacter > Emcibacter nanhaiensis. The sequence goes on along the minus strand of NZ_VFIY01000010.1, from coordinate 7,891 downwards.
TATGCTGACCAGGAATGGGCCGTGATTGGCGCTGCCATCGCCAGCGAACGTCCGCTGTCCTCCCTGCGCATGCAGCTGCTTTCCGTTTACGGCGGCCAGATCAACGCCTCCTGGAACCAGACACATGCCTTCCTGGATCGCAGCTATGTCGACTCCAATATGGCGAAAATGATGACGAAGGTGGAAGATGTGTTCTTCAAAGAATATGCAGAATCCCTGCGTCAGAGCGTTTATTCCGCTTCACAGATCGAGGAGCCCTATCCGGTCACTGCCGATCAGTGGGTTAATGCGGCCTCTGATGCAACGCTTCCGATCCTGGAACTGAGCAGGGCGGCCGGGGAAATGACTGCCGTTATGGCCGAGGAAACCTCCTCAGCTGCGACCGGCAGCATGGTATTCGCTATCTTTGTTCTGCTGACAACCATGGTGGTTGGCGGTGCAGCGATCTGGATGGTGGTTTATCGTGTGGTCAAACCGCTGAACGATCTTGGCGAGGTCATGAGCGACATTGCCGAGGGTGATCTTGACGCCGAGGTTCACGGCACCGAGCGCGGTGACGAAATCGGCATCATGGCTCGCGCCCTGCAGGTCTTCAAGGATGCGGCGATCGAGAAAATCCGTCTCGAGGATGAACAGCGCACCGCTGAAGAAGAACGCCGTAAGCAGAAAGAAGCCGAAGCTGAATCCCAGCGTCAGGCCGAGGAAGAGCAGCGTCGTCGTGAAGAGCAGCGTGAAGAACAGGCCCGCGAAGAGCGCCGTCGCGAAATGCTGGCCCTTGCTGACGACTTTGAGGCTTCTGTGATGGAAATCGTGAACAGCGTTTCCACCGCTTCCGGTGAAATGGAAGTGGCTGCCCAGGGCATGTCTGCGGTTGCCGAAGAAACCAACCGTCAGTCCCAGGCTGTGACAGCCGCGTCCGAGCAGGCCAGCGCCAACATCCAGATGGTGGCCAGTGCTGCAGAGCAGCTGTCCGCTTCGGTCAAGGAAATCAGTGGCCAGGTCTCCCAGTCCAGCAGTTACTCACGTAACGCTGTTCAGGAAACCGAACGCGCCACCGGCGAAATCCAGGGCCTGGTGTCTGCTGCCCAGAAGATTGGCGATGTGATCAACCTGATCAACGACATTGCCAACCAGACCAACCTGCTGGCCCTGAACGCCACCATCGAGGCCGCCCGCGCCGGCGAAGCCGGCAAAGGGTTCGCTGTTGTGGCGTCCGAGGTGAAAAACCTGGCCAGCCAGACGGCAACGGCAACCGAAGAGATCACCAGCCAGGTTGGCGGTATGCAGGCTGCGACTGAAAAAGCCGTGGCTGCCATCACCGGCATTGAAAATGTGATCAAGCAGATCGATGAGACATCTGTCACCATCGCCTCTGCCGTGGAAGAGCAGGATGCCTCCACCCATGAGATTGCCCGTAATGTTTCCGAGGTATCTGCCGGTACCCAGGAAGTTACCAGCAATATTCACGAGGTGAATGAAGGTGCGAAGAGCACGGGTGAAGCTGCCGGCGCCGTACTGACGTCTGCCCAGCGCCTGTCTGCACAGTCCAATGAACTGCGCCAGCAGCTGGAGAACTTCCTGAGCCAGATCCGCGCCGCCTAAGGCACGCTGATATTCAAACAGTATATGCGTATTTTGCTGACCGGTAAGATACGCATATATTTATCGAAAAGAATTCCGGAGAAAAAAATAACAAAAAGCCTCCGCTTCCGGCAGATCCGGGGAATAACAATAACAAACCTGGTCCGGAGCAGTTTTAAACAAGGGGTAGAGACTGGGAGGAGCGCCTTAACAGGCGCTCTTCTTTTATGATAGGGGTACCATTTCAGACGGTCAGGACAATCTTCCCGGCGTTTTCCCCGCTTTCCAGCCAGGCATGGGCCCCGTCGGCCTCATCAAGGGCAAAACTGCGGCCCATCAGTGGTTTGACTTTGCCTTCTGACAACAGTGGCCAGACGTTGGCTTCCAGCTTTTCCGCAATCATCTGTTTAAAGGCCACTTCCCGGGCGCGCAGAGTAGAGCCGGTAAAGGTCAGGCGTTTCAGCATGATCGGCAAGACATTGACCTCCACCCTGGGGCCTTTCTGGACCGCAATCATTACCAGGCGACCATCCTCGGCCATGACTTTCAGGTTCCGGTCTACATAATCGCCCGCCACCATATCGAGCAGGACGTCCACACCGCGGCCGCCGGTAAAGCCTTTCACTTCCTCGACAAAGTCCTGGCTTTTGTAATTGATCGCCAGGTCGGCCCCAAGGTCGCGGGCGACGGTACATTTTTCATCGGAACCACAGGTGGCAATCACCGTGGCGCCAAAAGCCTTGGCCAGCTGGATCGCGGTGGTGCCAATGCCGGAGGTGCCGCCATGCACCATGAAGGTTTCGCCTTCATTGAGGGCGCCGCGGTCAAATACATTGGACCATACGGTAAAAAAGGTTTCCGGCAGCGCCGCAGCTTGGGCCATGCCGAGGCCGTCCGGCACCGGCAGGCAGGTGCCCGCGGGGGCGGCGCAATAGCCGGCATAGCCGCCGCCGGTGACCAGGGCGCAAACCTCGTCGCCGATTTTCCAGCGTTCCACATTTTTACCGACAGCGACGATCATGCCGGCCACTTCCAGGCCGGGAATGTCGGAGGCGCCGGGCGGTGGCGGGTAAAGTCCCTTGCGTTGCATGATGTCGGGGCGGTTGACCCCTGCGGCAGCGACCCGGATCAGGACTTCTCCCTCTTTCGGCGCCGGCAAGGGCCGCTCGGCTGGTTTCAGGACAGGCGTCCCGTCGGCTTCGGCGATTTCTATAACCTGCATATTTTCGGGGAGGGGCACGGACATGGGAATTCCTGATTCAATGTTGCTGTAAACGTGGTTATACTGTTCAAAATGAAAGATCTGCGGAAAAAATCAAGAGGCCAGTGAGGAATAGATGTGATGGATGATGAAGAATTTGAACTGTTAAAGGGCTCAAGTCTGGAAGATGTCTGTCGGGAAGACCTTGCTATCCATTCCATCGAATATCTCAGGGAGAGGATTGATCTGCTGAAAGCGGAAATTACCCGCACGGAAGCAGAAATTTCCAGCAAGCACGGCGCACGCTCGGCGGCGGAGGATATTTTCAAATAATAACAGGGAGATAGTCGCTAGAGAGGGGTAAAACATGGAGAACCGACCTGTTTCAGGCCGTTTCCGGGCACAGGCGAGCCAAGTATATGAAACTATAGGATTATGTTAACGATAACAGGTGTATAGTTTGGGTGTTTTAACAGGGGAAAGAAAAAGGTACTTGAACTGGTGAACAGGTACAGAAGAAGAATTTGTTTTGGTCCAGGCAGAGTAGGGGGTTGTCAAGGTGAGATCTGAAACGGGAAAGCCCGTGACCGGACGTCATTCAGCAGCCCGCCTTACCGCCGGGAAGCGCCGAATAGCGGGGAGCGCCGGCTCCGTTGCTGTGCCGTTCCTGCTTGCTTCCTGCAGCGAGTTTGAAGGTTTTGCTGTCGCGCCGCCCCAGAATACGGTCCAGCAGGTCAGTGGACTTGTCGTGGATGGGTATATCGAAGGCGCCACAGTTTTCCTTGATGAAGACGACAATAATATTCTCGATGACGGTGAAGTCAGTGTCACTTCAGATAGTTCAGGTGCTTTTCAGTTGGAAGTGGAATCTGGCGCTACGGGAACCCTCACGTCGATTGGTGGCGTTGATACCAGTACCGGGGTTTCCTATGACGGGCTGGTCCTGACCGCTCCGGCGGGATCCACGGTCATATCGCCGCTGACCACACTGCTTGTCGGGGGAGTCGAGGAAACTGTCGTCAGGACCGCTTTCGGTCTTGCCGATACCGTGGATATTCCAAGCTACGATCCCGTCGCCGCCGAAGCCGGTGGCGATCCCGATGCAGCGTTTGTGCTGCATGCGGGGCAGACGGTCATTGCTCTGGTTCTGAATATTACTGCCCTGATGGAAGGGGCAGGGGTGAACAATGACGACAATGGGCTGCAGGCCGCGGTTACGGAGCAGATTGTGGCAACCCTGCTTGAGGACGCTACTGCAGACCTGTCCGATGCCCTGGTTATTGAAAATATCATAGATGCGCTTGACGCGGCGGATAATCTTTCTGCTCCGGTGACCCAGGCGGCGGCTGGGGCAATCGCACAGGTCCTGGACGAATTGGCGACAACGCCGGGGGTTTCTTCCGGTGAAAACCAGGCGGCAGCCATTGTTGCAACCTATATTCTGCCGGAAAGCCTGTTCGGCCTGTCGGCGGGGGAGGTATCCGTCGCCGATTTGTCAGCAGCGTATGACGAAACCGCCGTTGGACAGCTGGTGGATGCCTTGGCGGAGGAAGGCGACGGGCTCACCGTTGTGGATGGTGTCATGACGGCGGTTCCCGATTTTTATCAGGTTGACGCCGGAAGAGAAACTGTTCTGCAGGCGGCTGATATTCTTGCCAACGACATATCCGACGCCGGCCTGGAGATGACGGCTGTGGCGCTGGCGGCTGATACACCGATCGGGGTGCAGCTTTCCTTTGATGCTGCGAGCGGAGAAATTATGATCAACACGCCGCCTGATCTGGTTGGCGAGATAAGAATTGAATATACTGCAAGCAATGGCACCCAGCAGGATATTGCCTATATCGTCGTCACCGTCCTGAATACCGCGCCGGAAATCAATTCGGGGGACGGTGCTGTCATCGCAGAAACTGTCGGTACGGATGATGTGATTTATACGGCAACCGCTTCCGATTTTAATGGCAACGACCTTACCTTCGGACTGACCGACGATGCGTCCGGCCTGTTTGAGGTCGATCCGGTAAGTGGCGAAGTCACCCTGGCGGCTGGACAGTCCCTGGACTATGAAACCGCTACCTCCCACCAGATTACGATATCGGTCAGCGACGGCATCGCTATTGTTGAAAAAAACATCACCATTACGGTGGAGGATATTGATGAGGCACCGCAGTTTACCTCGTCTGCCAGTACGGTGGCGGCAGAAAATATCGCAGAAGATGTCGTGGTGTACACAGCACAGGCGACAGATGCGGACGCCGGGGCATCACTGACATACAGCCTGACCGATGACGCAGCCGGGAAGTTCGAGATTGATGCGGCCAGTGGCGAGGTTACGCTGGCGGCGGGGCAGTCGCTGGATTATGAAGATACGGCGTCCTATCAGATTACAGTGTCCGTGACTGACGGTACGCATACGGTCGAGCAGGATGTGACGGTCACGGTGGGGGATGAAAACGAGGCCCCAGGTTTCACCTCAGGGGCCGGCGCCACGGTGAGCGAGGATATCGCAGATTCAGTTGTAATATATACCGCCCAGGCGACAGATCCCGATGCGGGGGCGACGCTGACATTCAGCCTGACCGATGATGCTTCGGGACTTTTCGAGATCGATGCGGTAAGCGGGGTTGTCTCGCTTGCGGCCGGTCAGTCCCTGGATTATGAAAATTCCACTTCCCACCAGATTACGGTGTCCGTGGCTGACGGTACAAATACGGTCGAGAAAGATGTCACCATCAGCGTGACCGACATCAATGAGTTTCCCCCGGTCCTGACCAGCGGGACGACGACCCTTGCCGGGGAGGGCTATTCGGAAACGGATGTCATTTATACCGCGACTGCGACCGATGGCGATGATTCCGCCAGCCTGGTATACAGCCTGACGGACGATGCCTCGGGCACGTTTGAAATCGATGCAGTGACAGGTGAAGTAACCCTGGCTGCGGGCCAGACCCTTGATTACGATGTGACGCCCTCTTACAACATCGAAGTACAGGTCAGTGACGGATTAAGCACCGATACGCTGTCAGTGACGATCAATGTTGTCGACGAACCGGTGGATGGTAAGCTTGCCCTGTCGACTATCGAGGCAGGCAGTGTTGCCGGTATTACGGTCTGGGGGGCAGAGGGCGGCGACCAGAGCGGGATCTGGGTGTCCTCGGCCGGTGATGTCAACGGTGACGGCCTTGACGATTTCCTGATCGGGGCATCCGAGGAAACAACCGGCGGGGCAAGCTCCGGCGCGACCTATCTTATATACGGCGGCACGGACCTGTCTTCCTTCAGCCTTGCGGATATCGAGGCCGGGGACCCGTCGTCAGGTATCGCTATTTTCGGATCCGCTGCTTCGGACCTGAGCGGCAGTATTGTCTCGAGCGGCGGTGATATCAACGGGGACGGCTATGACGATATATTGATCGGCGCCCAGGGGGAAAGCACGGGCGGAGCAGATGCCGGGGCCTCCTATGTGATTTACGGCGGCAACAGCCTGGTGAATATCGACTTGTCGGATATCGAGAGCGGGGACGGCAGCAATGGCATTATCGTCACCGGCGCGCAGGCTGGCGATTACAGCGGGCTGGCGATTTCCTCGGCCGGTGACATCAACGGGGACGGGTTCGATGATTTTGTTATCGGTGCCTATGGTGAGGACACGACCGATACCGACGCCGGGGCGTCCTACCTTGTCTATGGCGGTACCGGGCTCGTGAATCTCAGCCTGGCGGATATCGAAGGTGGCGACGGATCCCAGGGGTTTGTCATCTACGGTGCCGAACTGGACGATTTCAGCGGCTACACGGTCTCTGCGGCCGGTGATGTGAATAATGACGGCTATGACGATTTTCTCATCGGGGCGCGCGGTGAAGACACGGGGGGAGGCGAAGCAGGGGCAACCTACCTGATTTATGGCGGCAGCGGTCTGTCCGATATCAATCTGGCAGACATCGAAAGTGGCGGCGGAGCCGATGGGATTGCAATCTACGGTAATGACGCCAGCGATGAAGCAGGCCGCGCACTTGCCGCTGCCGGGGATGTCAACGGTGACGGTTATGACGATTTTATTGTCGGCAGCTATGGAGAAGACACCGGAGGGTCTGCGGCCGGTGCCACCTATGTTCTTTTTGGCGGTGCCGGACTGACCAATTTCGACCTGCAACAGGTTGAACTGGGGATTGGCGGTCACGGTATTATGATTTACGGCGGTGAGGCCAATGACTTCAGCGGCTATTCAGTTTCTTCCGCCGGTGACCTCAATGGCGATGGTTACGATGATATCCTGATCGGGGCTTACGGCGAAGACAGTGGCGGCGGTGCCTCCGGCGCCTATTATGTAGTTTACGGGGCTGCCTCGCTGGTCAATATTGACTTGACGGCGATGGAAGCCGCGGACGGCAGCAAAGGTTATTTTGCGGTTGGTGCTGAAGTGGGAGACAAAGCCGGCTATTCTGTTTCGTCCGCCGGGGACGTCAATGGTGATGGCTATGATGATCTGGTTGTTGGCGCCCTTTATGAAGATACGGGAGGACTTTCGGCCGGCGCCTCCTATGTGATCTATGGCGGCGACAACACCGGCGATGTCATTGAAGGGACCGTCGGGGACGATGCCTTGGTTGCCGACGGCGGCGCCGGCGCCGGCGACAGCCTGGTCGGTGGCCTCGGTGACGATACCCTCACCTCCGACGGCGGCGGCGATGTGCTGTACGGCGGCTACGGCGATGATACTTTCATTATCGATACAACTGATTTCTTCCGCCTCGAGGGCGGCGGCGGGGCGGACAGCCTGCGGCTGGACGGCAGCGACCTCGACCTCACGGCAATCAACAACAATAACCTCAGCGGCCTGGAAACGGTCGACCTGGCGACCGACGGCGGCGCCAACGCGCTGACCCTCGACATCATGGACCTGATCGACATGACTGACAGTGACGACCGGCTGGTGGTGATGGGCGATGGTTCCGACAGCCTGACCTTTGCCGCGAGCGCCATCCTGGCCGTGACCGATGTCATCGGCACGGAAAATATCGACGGCCAGGACTATGATGTCTATACCTTCAGCAACGGCGACGGCGACGTGGTCGGCACCCTGCTGGTGGACCAGGATATGTCGGTGAC